>JAPUKT010000333.1 GCA_027295555.1 Deltaproteobacteria bacterium | reverse complement strand
TCGCTGGCTTCGACGAGGCGGAGGTAGTCTTCTTGTGGGAACTTCGAGTCGATGGGCAGCCAGACACACTGCGTCGGATCACCACTCGCGCCAGGCAGACGGATTGCGAACTCGACGACGTCGCGCGAGTCGAGGCGCGGCTGAACGTTTCGATCGAACTGCTCCGGGGTGAGGATCTGCTCGAGGAGCGCGCCGAGCTGAACCTCGCCCCAGGTGCCGCGGGTCTTGACGTTGGTGAGCATCTTCTTGAGGTCGCCCACGCCGCTCGCGAGGCTTCGCATCTCGCCTAGGCCCTGCTGCACGGCTTCGAGGCGATCGCCGACGAGCTTGAAGGACTCGCCGAGTCGCTTTTCGAGGGTGCTTTGAAGCTTTTCGTCGACAACCTCGCGCATTTGGTCGAGCTTCTTTTCGTTGCTTTGGCGGAGCTCTTGAAGGCGCCCGTCTACCGTCTCGCGGAGGCGCTCAAGGCCGCCCTGGTTTGATTCGGTGAGAGTCTTGAGCTGGACGGTGAAGGCTTGGAACTTCAGCGTCTGGGCCTGGCCGATCTCCGAGATCGTCTTCACGAGGGTCTCGGTGCGCGCCTTTTGCGTCCCCGAGACCTCCTGGCGCAGATCGCGGGCCGCCTGGGCGGCCTCTTCACGGGCGGCCCGGAGCTCGGACCGCAGCAGGGTTGCCGCCTCGGCGCGGGCATCTGCCTCGCCGCGAGCGTCGGCTACCGAGCCGACCGGTTGCCTGTTTAAGGCAATAATTGCAATGACGAGATTGGCGGCAAGCAGAAGGATCGCGGCCACCAGCAGTGAAACTACCATCTCCCAAGTCCCCCGAGCGAAGAGCTGCAGTTATGGTAGCACCATCCTGACTTTCTGCGCAGTGCTGAATGAGGGCGGGGCCAAGCCCGTGGCGACGAAGTCGCTTTACGGGGCCGTGCTACGTTGAGCGGCGGATATGCCAAAGGGGGGTAGCCCAGAGGAGGAGCTCAACGCGCTCTTGCCGGCCTCTGTCGCGGTGCGCTTCGACGAGATGTTCCCGAGCGTTCGTGCACGACGGGTCCGCCGGCGCGATCGCAAGCGCGCCGAAATGCTGCGCAAGGCGGAGCCCGTTCTGCAGCGTGCGCTCGGACCGTTGGAGGTGGTTCGCTTCGTGACGAACGGCGCGCGGCAGTTGGCGTGGGGCTTGGTGACTGCCGGCTCGATGAACCCTTTCACCAACCGCACGATCTTCGTGCTGACCGACAAGCGCATCTTACTGATTCACACCGACTCGAAGCAGCGTCCGCGGCTGTTTGCCAACCAACTTCCGCTCGAGCGCATTCGAGCGGCGACCGGCCGGCACAGTTACATCTTCATCCGCTCGGGACGCGAGCAGCTCATGTTCCACGGCGTCAAGCGCGGGGAAGCCAAGTACCTGCGGCGCTTGCTCGAGTCCACGCCTGCAAAAGAAGGCGGCTGGCAAAACCTATGCCCCCGGTGCTTCGTAGCCACCGACGACGCGCCAAAGTCCTGCGCACGATGTGGAGAGACGTTCAAAGACCCACGCAAGGCCGCGCTCCGTTCGTTGCTCTTTCCGGGGCTCGGCGACCTCTATCTCGGGTATCGTTGGTACGCTCTTTTGGAGATCCTCGGCGCGGCCTTTCTGTGGACGTTGTTCGTGGTGGTCCTCGTGCCTGCGGTCAGGGCAAGGGGCTTTTCTGGCGTCCTCATCGCGCTGCCGGTTCTCGCTTTCGTAGCGCTTCTTCACGGCAGCGACGCCATCCTCACCCGAGCGAAAGCGCGCAGTGGGCTTCATTCTCTCGATCGCGCCCTACCCACCGGGGACACCGAGACGACCTAGACCTCGCCGCCCACCTCTTCAGCCGACACTGGTCACCCTTAGTTGCGGTGGGCGAGGATGCTGATGCTGTGGACGCGGAACTTTTCTGCGGCTGACAGGGTGGAGTCTTGCGCGAAGCGGTAGCGCTCGTTTTGGCTGGTGGCTTCGATGGTGAAGTTGGCTTTTTCGATGAGACGAAGGTAGCGCTGCGACTCTTGGGCGCCGCCGATGCATTCGGCCCATAGCGCGCAATTGTCGCGAATCGAGTCCGGCAGCTCCACGCCGGTGACGATGTCGGAGAACATCAACCGACCGCCGGGAGCGAGCACACGATGAATCTCCGCGAATACGGTCTCTTTGACGGGAGACAAATTGATGACCCCGTTGCTGATCACGACATCGAAGCTCTCATCATCGAACGGAAGCGACTCGGCGTATGCCTTCTGGAAGCGAACGTTCGAAAGAGAGCTGAGCTCGAGGTTCTCTTGGGCTTTTTCCAGCATCGCGTCGGTCATGTCGACGCCGATCACGCTGCCGGCGGCGCCGACGTGGAGCGCGGCAAAGAACGCATCGGTGCCGGCGCCCGAGCCTAGATCGAGGACGCGCTCGCCCTCTTTGAGTGGCTCGAGCCCGAAGTGGTACCCAACGCCTGCGAACGACTCGATCGCACCAATCGGGATCTTGTCGAGAAGCTCTGGAGCGTAGCCGAGAAGCTCGAGCAGCGGCCTCCCGGTGGGAAAATGGAACTTCCCACGCGGCAAGAGCGCGACGTCGGAATACATGTCCACGATGTAGCCACGAAGCTCTTGAAGATCAATTCCCATCCTGGCTCTGGCGGGGCAGCTTTGCAGAGCCCTCGCGAGGTCGTAATCTGCACATAGGCGCGATGGAATTGCAACCTCTATAGGAGCGCCTAGAGGGACACGCAGGGCCCTCGTAACAGTCCTGATTTCAGGTATTTGGGAATGCGATCGCGCAAACCGACGCGGTGCTCGGTTTGCGCGGTGTGGGTCGGAAGTTCCCGTAACCACATCGTTATCGGGGAGGCAGCGTGTCCCCCCTATTGGCGCGGGTGGCGGGGATTTGTGATGATCGAGAGGTCTCCCTTGAGGGGTAAGGAGTCATCATGATCAAGTTTGTTCAGTGTGTGCGTCGTAAGCCTGGTCTGTCGAAGCAGGAGTTTCGCGAGGAGTGGGGGCGTTACGGTGAGCAGGTGAAAGAGATTGCGGGTGCGTCGAAGGCAGCGCGCTACACGATGAGCACTTCGCTCCAAGTCGATCAGAACTTGGACATCATGCAGTCACGCGGAACGAAAGCCCCCTACGATGGGATGGTGGAAATCTGGTGGGAGCAAGGGGCCGGTGTGGTCGCCTTCATGCAAACCTCGGTCGGCAACGAGATGATCGATGGCCTCCGCCACTCGCAAGAGAAGCTCATGGACCTGCCGAACTGCACCTTCTTCTTCGCAAGCGAGGAAGCCTAGAGGGCGTCGCTTGTGACCATGCCGGAGCCGAGCTATCTCTTTGTCGGGTTCATCGCCAGCAGCGTCGGGTTCGTGATGCTGGTGTACGGCAAGAAGCAACATCGACCCCTCCAACTGGCGGGCGGTCTCATGCTGCTGGCGGTTCCGTTCCTAGTGTACGACGCGCTCTGGCTGGGGCTTCTCTCCGCTGCCGTCTGCGCGGGGGTTTGGGGCGGCGTCAAAGCCGGACTTTAGCCCTTGTGTCAAGAGGCATCGGGGTCTAATGAAGCTCCCATGGAGCCCAAGGATCTTCCGGTGCAGGCGCGCGAGCGTCTCGCGCAGATCGTTGAGCAGTATCTTGCAGACGCAGACGAAGCGACGCGGCGGATCGTGACCGCAGTCGCCGGCCTGCTCGCAAAAGTCGCATACGCCGACGGTCACTACTCCGAACAAGAAGAAGTCGCCGTTCGCGTGGAGCTCAGCCGCGTGCACGGGTTGAGCGCGGCCGGGGTGGATGCGATCTGCGGTTTGCTCGCAGACCATATCAGCCAAGTCACCCTGCTTGGAGATCACGACTGGACACGCGACCTACGCGACCTCGCGACCCGCGAGCTTCGACTCGAGATCCTCGAGGTGCTGGTCGAGATGGGGGTCGCCGACCAGGTGCTCAAACAAGAAGAGCAGACCCAACTCCGCCGCACCGCCAAGGCATTGAGCCTCACGCAAGACGACTACAACGCGATTCAGGCGAAGCATCGCGACAAGCTATCGACACTCCGCTAGCAGTGTGCGAGAGATTTTCGTTTGTGGTCGAGCGCCCCCGCGCTAACGCCTAGACGACTGCGTGGTTGATCCCGGTCGGGCCTGCGGCCCGTCAATTGGTCCCGCCCCACCGCCCCCACACAATCGCCTACATTTGGTAGAGCATTTGGCGCATTAGACCGTGCAGCAGATTGATCGCCTTGAGGGGGCGGACCATTACTTTGAAGTCCACGATTTGGCCGTCGGCGTCCCAGCGGATCATGTCGACACCGTTGATGTGGATGCCCTGCACCTCGACCGTGAACTCGAGCATGGCGTCGGACTCGCCGACCACTTCTCTCACATAGGTGAAGGTGTCGTTGGCCAGCACCATGAAAGCAGCGGAGAGGTAGAGCTTGGTCAGGGCTTTGCCCTTCTGCGGGGAGTGAACGACGGGCGAATGAAACACGACGTCGTCTGCAAGGAGCCCGTCCAACGCAGCCATGTCCTTCTCCTTGACCACGCGATGCCAAGTGCGAAGCGTTTCGTTCATAAAGCCTGTTGTAGCTCTTCTAGCGCTGCGGGGAAGGCGTCTGTGATCACGTGGGGGTCCGGGATGGCGTCGGCGTCGGTGATGAGGGCGAAGGCGACGTCTCCGCAGTAGCTCCACGCGGTGATGTTCATGCCCACGCCTTCGACTGCAGGCCCCACGGAGTAGATGGTTCGAAGACGCGCGCCTGCGATGTAAAGCGGCTGGTCGGGGCCTCGCACGCTGGAGACGATGAGGTTTGCCGGGGGCCGTATGTGGTCCGTCACGCCCGAGGCCGAGTACGCCCGAAAGAGCCACTGGTACTGTCCCGCAGGTGCCGCTTCGCTCCAGTCGAGCAAGGTCTCGAGACCGAGTCGTTGCTGGACCTTCTTCGATTCCGAGGTGACCTGATTGATGGCCTTGAGTCGAAGCAACGGGTCGCTCACGTCGTTGCAAAGCGACGTGAACAGGTTGGCGACGCGATTCCCGGAGAAACGGTCCTCGCCGTCAGGCGTCGCCACCGCCATGGGCACGCTGACGAGCAGCGGGCGATCGAGGTGTTCACCACGAGCGTCGAAAAACCGATTGAGCCCACCGGCGACGATCGCGAGGACGACGTCGTTCAGCGTGACGCCGACCGCTTTTTTGACGGCCTTCATCTCGGCCAACGAGAGCGAAACCGTAGCAAACGAGCGCTGCGGCGAGAGCTTGCGATTGAAGACCGTGCGAGGTGTCCAAAACGGAGTCGGCACGAATCCTTCTCGCTCCTTCAGGTGCTTGAGAACGTTGATGCCACCGGTGACGGTTCTCTTGACGAGCGGCACGAGGCGGGCGGCCTGTTCGCGTTGGTCGCGGAGCGCATCGAGGATCAGACGCGGACGCGACGGAATGGGCTCCGGGGTCCACTCCGGCGGGGCGGCAGACAAGTCCTCTTCGATCGGCTCGATCTCCATCATGCGCGAGAGCATGGCGACGGACGCTGCACCGTCGGCAAGGCTGTGATGAATCTTGGTGACCATGACGGTCCCGCCGTCCGCGAGACCCTCCAACAACCAGAGCTCCCAAAGCGGACGATCGCGATGGAGCTGACGACTCGCGATGTCGCCGATCGTTTCGTCCATGTCGCGCTGCCCGCCCGGCGAGGGGATGTGTGCGCGGTGCAGGTGTCGTGAGAGATCGAACTTGGGGTCTCGGATCCACACGGGATGGTGCAGCGCCCCGGGGACCTCGACCGGCCGGAGCCTCATTCGAGGAGCCAGATGAAGCCGGCTCTCGACGACGGCCCGCATCATGTCGAACACGTCGGAAAACGGGATCCGACCCGGCAGGTCGACCACGGTGACCTTCAACGTGTGCATGTGGACGCTCGGCGTCTCCATGTAGAGAAACGATGCGTCCTGGCCTGTAAGCCGTTCCACGGGAACTACCTATCCAGGACGGAAAAGCCGGAGCTGTGAAGCCGTCCGTCGACGAACGGGCCCACCTCGCGGGACCAGAAGAAGCTCACGTGACCGCCTGCGAACCAACGAATTCCAGGTTGCCCCCAGTGCTCCCAAAGGCGCTCGGCTTGCTCGGGCGTCGAAACTCTGTCGTCGCTCCCAGCGAAAATGAACAAGTTGTCGACCGGCGTGTGGGGCTTCACCGCCAAGGGCGACACGAGCTCGAACAACTCTCTCGTGGTCACACCGAGCACGCCGAGCTCTTCCGCTTCTTGTCGCTGATCGGCCGGAGCGTGATGCACGAAGAGATCGGGAATGTCGCAAACCGGGATACCCGCGATCACGACGTCGATGTCATCGAGACCGGACATGAGAGAGGAGATGTAGGCGCCCATCGACAGACCGTACAAGCCAACCTTCGTTGCACCTTGGGCGCGCGCCCACTGAATCAAACGACGGGTGTCCCACACGGCTTGCGAGATCCCGTGAAACGAATCGAGCATCTCGTACGAGAGCAGCGAGGCGATCGGAAGATTGGGGGGCTTTCGCGGACCATGCAGCGGCAGCACCGGCATGATCAGGTTCAGGCCGAGCTCGTGATGCAGCATCTCGGCTCGAAATCCCGCGAAGTCGGCGTATGGCCCGCCGGTGCCGAGGCCGTGAAGGCAGATCAGCCAGGGCCGCTCAGGGCCCGCATGGCGAGCCACCCATGCGTGGGCGGTGTGATTGCGGTCGTAGTTGTTCCAGCGCGCGCTCGACGGGTCGTCCGATGGGGCGTTGTAGCCGCTTTCGAACGAAAGCCATTCAAAGCGCATCGAAGGGTGCCAAGCGCGTTGGATGGCCGGCGATTCGAGCGGAGGAGGCACGGTGTGAAACGCGCTCGGGGCGGCAGCTCTACCGTTTCGATAAAGGGCGTGGGCCGTGGCGATTTCCTCGCCGACTCGGGCCAAGTCACCAGCGCCAGGATAGCGGTGTGGCCGACTCATGGCGGAAAGGAACAAGCGGTCGATCGAACGACCGGCAAAGCGTGCAATGCCGGTATAGGCATTGCGTCGTCGAAGACGCATCGCGGCGCCCGATAGGCTCGTCCGCTTCTGCCGCGGCCAACGTCGCGCTCGTCGAGACGCCGCGCGTGGAGCGGACGCGTACCACGGGAAGAACCGATCAACGACACGCGACCACAGACCAGAAACAAGCATATCTTCTCCGTGTAAGGTTGCGCGACAGGCGTTCGTATGCCGCACATTGACCCTCGTAGAACATGTACTATTTTCAAGCGACCCAGTCGACTGGGCTTCGCCTGCTATGCAAATGACCAACGAATCAGACAGCGTCGAGAAGAAACTGCCAGCGGCTGTAGCAAACACAATTCGGCAGTTCATGAGCGCCGGCTTCCTCGACCGCTGGGCCGCCGCGACACAAGAACAGCTTCAGGCACCTGCGCGACAGTTCGATCCCGAGTTCATGAAGAAGCTGGTCCCAAAGATGGACACCTTCATGAGCTACTTCGACGCCGAGGTGCGCGGCATGGAGCGCGTTCCGAAGAGCCCGGTTCTTCTGATCGGAAATCACTCCGGAGGCACCATCACTCCGGATACGAGTGCCGTCTACGCGGCCTGGTACCGCACGCGTGGGTTCAACGACCCGCTGCTCGGGCTCGCGTTCGACGCGATCTTCGCCGTCCCCAAATGGGGCGAATTGATGCGCAAAATCGGGCAAATGCCCGCCAGCATGGACAACGCAGGGTCCGCCCTCGCCGATGGGTGCTCGGTGCTGCTCTACCCCGGTGGGACCTACGAGGTGTTCAGGCCCTGGAAAGAGCGCAACAAGATCCTCTTCAAGGGCCGCAAGGGCTTCATCCGCCTCGCCCTCAAAGCGGGGGTGCCGGTCGTTCCAGTGGTCGGGCATGGTGGACACGAGACGACGATCGTCCTCACGCGCGGGGAACGCCTTGCGAAAATGATGGGCTCGGACAAGGTCCGCATGGGTGGCGCGCCTCTGTTGTTCCAGCTGCCCTGGGGGCTTTCGACCCCTGCCACGCCCGGTATTCCGCTCCCCGCGAAGATCACCGTGCAAGTCTGCGAGCCCGTCGACTGGAGCGAGTACGGGCCCGACGCTGCCGACGATCCCGAGGTGCTCCAACGCTGTTACGATGAGATCACGTCGCTGATGCAGAGCACGCTCGACCAGCTCGCGGCCGAGAACCCACGCCCGATCGCGGCCCGTCTCAAAAAAGTGCTACGGAGATAAACCACGACATCATGTTTCTCGGGGCACCGACGATAGCCTGGGCGTTTTTCGGCGTCAGTTTGATCGGCGCGGTGTTCACGGCGAATGCGTTCGTGCCGGTGCGTCGCATCCCGGCGCTCTTCATGCCGAGCTTCTTCGGCTCTTGGTTGACTGCGGAGCTCGCCATCCACCACGTGTTTTGGCAGTCGATCGCTACGGTGGTCTTCATCGAGCTCGGCGCGTTGGCGGGCTGGCCCGGGTGGCTTGGGCTTCTGGTCACGTTTGGCTCGTGGCTTGGGCTGTTGATCCTGTTTTCGGATGGGAATAGGGCTCGGAAGACGTTCACAGAGGCGCTCGCGGGGGTCGGCTCGGTGCGCGATACCAAGCGCATCCCACGTCGCCACCTCGTGCTGCCTTTCTACAAACGGCGTCGGGGCGTGAAGGTCACCGAAAACATCGTCTATCGACGCGTGGCCGGCACGACACTGAAGCTCGATGTCGTGGCGCCCGCCGAGCGGGTCGAGAACCGCCCGGCTATCATGCAGATCCATGGCGGCTCGTGGATCATGGGCGACAAGCGCGAGCAAGGCTGGCCGCTGATGTCGCATCTCGCGGCCAACGGGTGGGTCTGCTTCAATCTCAACTATCGAGTGAGCCCAGGCGCCACCTTCCCCGATCATCTGGTGGATTTGAAACACGGGATCGCCTGGATCCGGGAACACGCCGACGAATGGGGAATCGACCCGGACTTCATCGCGGTGACTGGCGGCTCTGCAGGCGGGCACCTCGCGGCTTTGATGGCGCTCACGGCAAATGACCCCGAGCTTCAACCCGGTTTCGAAGAGGCGGACACGTCCGTGCAAGCGGCGGTGCCGATCTACGGTGTCTACGATTTCACTAGTCGGCTCGGCGAGAACCGACTTCCCTTTTGGTACAAGAGGCTCGAGTCGAAGATCATGAAAGCGTTCCGCGAGGAAGAGCCCGAGAAGTTCCGCCGCGCGTCACCGGTCGAGCAGATCCACCCGGGCGCCCCACCCTTCTTCATCATCCACGGCGACCGCGACACCCTCGCGCCGGTCGAAGAGGCCCGGGAGTTCGTGTCGGAGCTCCGTGACATGTCGCGTGCCCCCGTCGTCTACGCGGAGCTGAAAGGCGGCCAACACGCCTTCGACCTCTTCTGCTCACCGCGAACCTCCCACATGCTCGTCGCCGTGCTGAAGTTCCTCAACAGCGCATACACCGAAGAACGCCTCAGCAGACCTCCCGAAACCACCGCCACCGGCCTCGCCCACGAACAACATGTAGCCGTAAGCGTCAGGGGTTAACGCGTGCAGGACAAGCTTAGAAACGTAGCGATTATCGCCCACGTCGACCACGGCAAGACGACCCTCGTCGACGCCATGTTGCATCAGACTGGGGTCTTCCGAGCCAACGAGGCGGTGCGCGAACGGGTGCTCGATTCCAACGACATCGAGCGCGAGCGCGGAATCACCATCTTCGCCAAGCACGCTTCGATTCGCTGGAGGGACTACAAGATCAATCTGATCGATACCCCGGGTCACGCGGACTTTGGGGGCGAGGTCGAGCGAACGCTCAGGATGGCCGACGGAGCGCTGTTGCTGGTCGACGCGGCCGAAGGCCCCCTCCCCCAGACTCGATTCGTGCTCTCGAAGTGCATCGAGCTCGGGATGCCGGTGGTGACGGTGGTCAACAAGATCGACCGCAGCGATGCGCGACCGGACGAGGCCCTCAACGAAGTGTTCGACCTCTTCTGCGACCTCGGGGCGACGGACGAACAGGCCGACTTCGCGACGGTATACGCGATCGGCAGAGACGGGATTGCGAAACGAACGCTCGACGACGATTCAACCGACCTCACGCCTCTCTTCGAGACGCTCATCGAACGCCTTCCCCCGCCGAGTGGGGACGCCACTCTTCCGCTTCAGCTCTTGGTGCACAACACCATTCACGACGACTATGTCGGCCGGATTGCGATCGGACGCATCCGAGGGGGCACCATCAAGCCGCTCGAAACGGTCGCGGTCATCGGTCACGACGCTACCGTAGAGCGCAAGGTGGGCGCCCTGTGGGGCTTCGAGAACCTCGACCGTGTGCGCATCGACGAAGCGACGGCTGGGGACATCGTCGCGATCTCGGGCATCGAAGAGGTCCATATCGGCGACACGATCACGCACCCGAGCCACACGACTCCGCTCGAGCGCATCTCGGTCGAAGAACCAACGATCAAAGTCCGCTTCCTGGTCAACACATCGGTGTTCGCGGGACGGGTCGGCGACTTCGTGACATCTCGACAAGTGCGCGAGCGCCTCCTCAAAGAAGCCCAGCGCAACATCGCGATGCGCGTGGAGGAAACCGGCGAGCCGGATTCGTTCCTCGTCTACGGACGTGGCGAGCTGATGCTCGCAATCTTGGCCGAGACCATGCGCCGCGAGGGTTACGAGTTCGCGCTTGGGATGCCGGAGGTCGTGGTTCGGACGATCGCCGGACGGAAATGCGAGCCCGTTGAAATCGTGGTGGTCGACGTGCCGCAATCCTACGTCGGGACGGTGACCCAGTTGCTCGGCGATCGGCGTGGGGTCATGGGCAGGATGAGCCTCATCGGCGCCAAACGCGCCCGCGTGGAGTACCGCGTGCCCTCGCGGGGGCTGATTGGCTTTCGCTCGATCTTCATGACCGAGACGCGCGGCGAGGGGCTTCTCAACACGATGTTCGAGGGGTGGGACCCGTACGCCGGCCCGCTTCTTCGACGCAAGAATGGTGCGATCGTCGCCGACCGTACTGGCACGACGACGCCGTACGCGCTCTTCAATCTGCAGCCGCGCGGGAAGCTATTCGTCGGCGCCGGCACGAAGGTCTACGAAGGCATGATCGTCGGGGAGCACAACCGACCAAGTGATCTAGACGTGAACTGCACCC
>JAPUKT010000332.1 GCA_027295555.1 Deltaproteobacteria bacterium | reverse complement strand
GGGCTCGGGATGCTCCAGCACCTGGTCCCGATCCGGGGTAAATTCTTGCCCCAGCGCCGGGCCGCCCAGCACCGCGATGGCGACTACTGCCATGATTGATTTCGTCAGTTTGCCGTTCTTCATCACTTATCTCCTTGGTGGCGTCCACGCGTGGTCGCTCCTCCACGAGCGGAATGTTCGCCGCGAGATCGAACTCGATGAGCGCTCGAATCTTGTTCTCCAACTGGAGGTAGCGGACCGCTTTCATCGCGGGAACGACGCCGTCTAGCTTTTCCAGGTATTTCTTTTTCAAAGCGAGCTCGGCTTCCTCCGCCGCCAGAGCCTCGGTCATGAGCGTCTTCGCCTTCTCGTCGGTCAGCGTACGCGCGTTGTACTCCGCGGCGTAGCTTTCAATCGTTTTTCCGATCCGCTGATTGATCGCTTCGAGCTCCTTCTGGTACGCCTCGTAGACGGGCCAGAACTTGGAGGACTCGGACTCGGTGAGCCCCAGGTTCTCGGCGATCAAGAGCTTCTTGTCTGCTTTGATCTTGTCCCTGAGAATGTCCATGTTGCTGGCAGGCGCGTCCTGAGCCAGAACGCTTGCCGATACGAGTGGAACCAACAGGAACGAGATCCATGAAAGAGAACGCATTTTCTGTTTTGCCATTACTAACCTCTCCTCGCGGCAATCTTATCCGAATAGGAGCGCACTCAGAACCGGAAGCTCACGCCGGCAGCCATGTCGAACTGATTCGAATAGTCGGTATTGGCTACCACATAACAAGCCCACGGCCAGTACGGGCTGCACCAGATGCCACCGGGGTCGGGAGTCTTGGGTCATCACGGCCTCCTTCGGGGCGCGATCTTACCTCAGCGCCTGGCACGGGGATTCTTCCCTCGTCGCGCGCGGATCAGTAATATATGGGCGACACGAGACGGAGCCGGAGCTCCGTCCTACACAAAATGAGGTGGAAATGATGTCTAGAGGCCATTGGCTGCTCCTATTGTTCCTGATCCTGATGATCGTCACACCGGTGGCGGCACAACAAGCCCACATCGCCGATGAAGCGACACTCGACGCTCTGATCGAGGGGAAGCTCGAGGAAGACGCCGCCAATCGCGTCGCCGTGCAACAACTGTTCGAGCGGCCGGAAGTGCGAGACGTCGCCGAAAAATTCGGCTTGACACCAGCCAGAGTCGAAGCGGCGTCTGCCGCGCTCGACAGCGAAGAGCTGAGTCTGCTCGCCTCCTACGCCCGCACTCTGGGCGATGATATCGTCGGCGGCCAGTGGGGCGGCGGCATTACGTGGTTTGCCATTATCGCTGTCCTCGTAGTCGTCATCGTCCTCTTCGCCATCGCGGGATGAGCGTTGGCCTCGTCGGCTTCGTGCCGACGGCGGCCGTCGTAGCGGCGCTCTCCTTCTTGGGCGGCGTGACGGCTCGAGCCGAGACGGCGGAGCGCATTCTCGACGTCCCGTTCGTCTCCCAGAGCGAGAACCTCTGCGGCGGCGCGGCGGTGGCGATGGTCCTGCGCTACTGGGGAGAGCGGGGTGTGTTCGCCGAAGACTTCTCGCCTTTCTTGAATGCGTCCGGCTCGGGCATCGCGACCGATCAGCTCGTCGAGGCGGTTGAGGCGCGCGGCACATCGGCGTTCTCCTTTCACCCCGACGAAGCGAGCGCACGCCACCACCTCGACGTGGGACGCCCGCTCGTGGTGTTGCTCGAGGTCGGACCCGATCGATACCACTACGTGGTGCTCGTGGGCTGGAGCGCGGAAAAGGACGAGGTCATCGTCCACGACCCGGTGTGGGGAGCGTTTCGCCGTTTCGAATCGGAGGCGTTTCGCGAGCGCTGGTCGGGCTCCGGTCGATGGGCGCTCCTGATCTTGCCGGACGAGACCGGTAACGAGCCGAGCCTCGCCGACTCCGAGCCCCTCGAGACTCAGCGGCAACATCCTTGCGATGTGCTCGAGGCCGAAGCGGTCGTGCTCGCGCGTGAAGGGGATCTCGATGCGGCGGAGCGCCGGCTCGCCGCGGCGCTCGAGCGTTGCCCCGACGATCCCGGAGCTCTACGCGAGCTCGCCGGCGTACGCCTTCTCCAGTCTCGAAACGATGCGGCGAGGAACATAGCCGAGCGCGTGGTGTCCCTCGATCCGACGGATGAGCATGCGTGGCGGACGTTGGCCACCGCGCGTTTTCTAGAAGGGGACGGCGAGGGCGCCCTTCTCGCCTGGAACCAGGTGGGAGAGCCGGTGATCGACCTGACGTTCATCACCGGCACCGAGCGAACCCCACCTCGCCTCTTCATCGATCGGCTCGGGCTGGATCCGAAGAACGTCCTCGAGCCCGATGCACTATCGCGAGCTCAGCGGCGGCTCTCGGACTTTCCCGCGCTGTCGTTCTCGGCGCTGCGATACCGTCCCGTTCCCGGCGGGCTTGCGGAGATCGAGGTGGCCGCCGTGGAACGACCTCGGTTCGTCGACGGTCCCATCGATGTCGCCTCGCGCTCGCTCCGTACGGTCGTCGATCGCGAGCTTTCGCTGGAAGTGAACAACGCCGCCCGGCGGGGAGAGCGTTTGGCGGCGAGCTGGCGGTTTTGGGAAGAGCGACCCCGCGTCGCGGTCTCACTGGAAGTGCCGTCGCTCTTCGGGCTCCCCGGCGTGGGACGCTTGCACGCCGAGTGGGATCGTCAAACCTATGCGACGGCTTCCCGAACGATGATGGCGGAAACGAGAAAAAGCGTCCGGCTTGGATTCTCGGATTGGGCCAATGGACGAAGTCGCTGGGAAGTCGACTTCGGCGCGGACGCCTGGGACGAACGCGGGGGCTTCCTCGCCCTTGGTGGTGGTCTCGAGAAACGCTTTCTCGAGGACCGCTTGTCGACGCGAGTGGGCGCCGAGGGCTTTGTCGGCCCGAGCGATTCTTTCGCGACGGCGGCCGTCGAAGCTTACTGGCGCTCATCCTCCCAGCGGAGCAAACCTGTCCGACTGCTCGCTCGCGCGCGGCTGGGCACGACGTCGAACGAAGCCCCGCTCGCTCTCTGGCAAGGCGCTGGCGTCGGCCGTGCCCGCCCCGCACTCTTGCGAGCGCATCCGCTCCTCGCCGAAGGCGTCGTCTCTGGAGAGGTCTTCGGACGCCACCTCCTCTCCGGCGGTATCGAGCTCGAGCGTTTTGGGGCGACGCCGGCTCTGGTCAGAGTCGGCTTCGCCGTCTTCGTCGACGCCGCCAAATCCTGGGAGACACTTTCGGGAACGGATGCCGCTCACGTGGACGTCGGCGCCGGTCTGAGGCTGTCGCTCGCGAGCTACGGCACGTTCCGGCTCGATATCGCCCGCGGCTTGAGGGACGGAAACGTGGCGGCGTCGCTCGGTTTCCAGCTCGGCTGGCCAAGGGAATAGGCTGCGCGGAGTGCGCGGACAGCTAGTCCCCTGGAACAGCTGCTAGCTGATCGACAACCCAGTCCTCCTGTCTCGCGACCTACTCGCGACAAGGTCGCAACCGAGGAGCGCGTCGGCAAACAGGACGTGGTGGCGACCAGGTATGTGCAGCACGCGCCGGGACGGGAGAGCCACTGCCGATGCCTGGTGGCCCGGAGATGCACTACGCACCTATTTCGGCGTCGTTTTCCGTTTC
>JAPUKT010000331.1 GCA_027295555.1 Deltaproteobacteria bacterium | reverse complement strand
GACGATGATCTCGACGATCTGCCGCCAAAGATCAAACGCAACAAGACGAATCGAAAGCGACGGCACCACGACCGCCTCGTCCAGCTCGGAGCTGTCACGAAGGCCATCCACGGTTATCTCGCCTGTGTCTCGTACGCGGACGCGATGCTTGGCCGTGTCTTGAAGGCGCTTCGCGATAGCCGCTACGCCGACAATACGATCGTCGTTCTGTGGAGTGACCACGGATACCATCACGGCGAAAAGGGCGACTGGGGCAAGCACACCCTGTGGGAGCGGACCTCGAACGTGCCGTTCATCTGGTCGGGGCCAGGAGTCTCACGCGGAGCGACGGTCACCACGACGGTCAGCCTGATCGACATGTATCCGACCTTCGTCGAGATGTGCGCTCTAGCGCCGGTAACGGGTCTCGAAGGAGCATCGCTGGCCGGCACGTTGCGAGAGCCGGCCAGGGCGTCCGACCGCGATGTCTACCTGCCCTACCTGACTCCCGGTGGCTACGCGATTATCAATCAGCGCTGGCGGTACATTCACTACAGCGATGGCACCGAAGAGCTCTACGACGTCAGGCGCGACTCGCAAGAGTGGACGAACCTCGCCGCGGACGACGCGCTCACCGCAGTCAAGAAAAAGCTCCGAGCCAGCGCGCCGCAATCGTTCGCGCCACCCGGGACGCCGAAGAATCAGCTCCGGTTGGTTACCGACGGCGAGGCCTATCCACGGAAACCCAAGAGCAAGCCTGCCAAGAAGAAGCAGGCAAGGAAAAATCCGTGAATCGATTCTGTTTCTGCGCGTGGATCACCCTGATAACGCTGGCGAGCTCTTGGCTCCCCTCGAACGCGGCCGACAATTCCAAACCGAACCTCGTCGTCATCCTCGTCGACGACATGGGCTATGGGGATCCGGGCTGCTTCAACCCCGAGTCGAAGATTCCGACGCCTCACATCGACAAGCTCGCCCGCGAGGGAATGCGATTCACGGACGCGCATGCTTCGGGGCCGCTGTGTCACGTGTCACGCTACGGTCTGATTACAGGACGATACCCATTTCGAGCCGACGTGGGCTCCTGGCGAAAGCGTCCCGTGATCGAGCACGGTCAGACCACCATTGCATCGCTGGCGAAATCGAACGGGTATCGCACGGCGATGGTCGGCAAGTGGCACCTCGGTTTCGACGAAGGAGGCTACGAAAAACCGCTGCCCGGCGGCCCGATCGATTGTGGCTTCGACAGCTTCTATGGGATACGCGCTTCGACGGACATTCCGCCTTACTTCTACATTCGAGGGGACCGAGCCGTCAAACCGCCCTCCCTTCGGATCGAGGCCAACCGCAGCGACGGCTGGTCACCGATCCAGGGAGCGTTTTGGCGCGCCGGCGGCATCGCTCCCGACCTGAAGCTCGACGAGGTGCTACCGCGTTTTACGAACGAAGCTCTCCGGGTGATCGAACAGCACGCCGAGAACGACAGAGACGAGCGTCCGTTGATGCTCTACTTGGCGTATCCGGCCCCGCACACTCCGTGGCTTCCGTCCCAGAAATTCGTTGGGAAGAGCGGGGCGGGAATGTACGGCGACTTTCTCATGATGGTCGACGCAGAGATCGGCCGCGTGCTCGCGGCGCTTCGCAAGGCCGGCATGGAGAAGAGCACGCTCGTGGTCTTCTCCTCGGACAACGGTCCGGTCTGGTACGAAGCCGACACGCGGCGACTTGGGCACGACTCGTCGGGCGGCCTACGTGGCATGAAGTCCGATGCGTGGGAAGCCGGTCACCGGATGCCCTTCATCGTACGCTGGCCTGAACGTGTGAAGGCAGGCACCGAGAGCGCGCAGCTCCTTTGCTTCACCGATCTGCTGGCCACCTTCGCCGAAGTCATGGGCGGCGCTCTACCAGCCGACGCCGGGCCCGACAGCTTCAGCTTCTTGCCGGCGCTCACGGGGCGAGCGCCGAAGGCCACAAGCGTTCGCACTCAGTGCGTGATGCAAGCAGGCAGCGTGCCGTCCATGATGATGATTCGTTCTGGCAACTGGAAGCTCATCACGGGCCTCGGTTCCGGTGGATTCTCAAGACCGAACCGCGTCAAGGCGAAGCCCGGCGATCCCCCGGGTCAGCTTTACAACCTCGTCGACGATCTCTCGGAGACGAAAAACCTCTGTTCGTCCCACCCGGCAGTCGTCGCTCGACTGACAGCCGAGCTCAAGAAGATCGTCGACGACGGGCAAAGCCGTACCAGAACGGCCAGCGTCGACACCGATCCCGGATCCCGCCGGAAGAGCCTCGGTGGCAAGCTGCGTCAGAATGAGAGGCCTGCGGACGAGCCGTCATCGCAACGCCCCAAACCGGCGAAGAAGTCACGGCGCAACGTGCTCTTCATCGTCTGCGATGATTTAAACACTCACGTCTCTACATCTGGCTACGCACATATCAAGACGCCGTCCTTCGATCGATTGGCCGCCGAAGGAATGACCTTCCGTCGCGCGTACTGCCAGTACCCGGTCTGCGGTCCATCCCGAGCTTCATTCCTTCACGGTCTCTATCCGCAATCCACCGGAGTTCTCGACAACAGATCGGACATCCGTGACACACGCCCAGGCACGATTTCGATGCCCCAGCTATTCAAGGAGGCAGGGTACTGGACGGGCGCGGTCGGAAAGGTGTTTCACAACGTCAAGAACGACCCGGGCGATGTGGCCTGGCATCGAATGAAGCGATTCGACAATGACGAGATGCCGTTCGTCAAAAAATTCCGTGAGAAATTCGAAGCCGAGCACGGGGCGGTCACCGCCGGCAAGGCTCGCCGCAAGTGGCGCAAGCTCTACCCGACGATCGCGAAACAGACTCGAGGTCAGCAGCCGGGCTACGGTCCTTCTGGACTGAAGGATCGACAGCACAAGGACGGAAAGAACGCCCGCCAGATCGCGAAGTGGCTGCTGGAGAAAGCTCATGGCGACAAGCCGTTCTTCATGGCCTGCGGAATTCAGAAACCGCACGTTCCCTTTCTCGCCCCGGACAAGTATTTCGAAATCTATCCGCAGGCGAATCTCAAGTTCGAGCCGGCATCCATCGCGTTTTGGAAGCAGGCGCCGAAACTCGCTCAAACCAAGCGATACAGAGGCTTCGGCTTCGAGTTCGGTGTCGCAAACGACACGCTCCGCCGGGAGTACATCCAGGCCTACCACGCGTGCATTTCGTTCATCGACGCCCAGATCGGAATCGTTTTCGATGCGCTAATACGCAGCGGCCACTGGGACGACACAATCGTCGTTCTCACGTCCGATCACGGCTACATGCTGGGCGAGAAGTTCATGTGGGGAAAGGTCATGCTGTTCGAGGACTGCGACCGCGTGCCGCTCATCATCCGAGTTCCCGGCCGAACGAAACCGGGCTCGAGCTCCGAGGGACTCGTCGAGCTCGTCGACCTGTTCCCGACGCTGGCCGAACTCTGCG
>JAPUKT010000330.1 GCA_027295555.1 Deltaproteobacteria bacterium | reverse complement strand
ACATCCAGCGAGCGCACGGCTGCAAATGCACCCGGTTGGAACTCGTGGACCGTGTCTTCGGGAAACGTTCCTCCCTCGGGGAAGGCCACGACCGTTCGCCCGTCGTGCAACCGTCTCCGCATTGCTCGCACGGCTGCGGCGCCGCTGTGATGGTCGTCTCGATCGACGAAGATCGTGGCGCCATGCTTGGCCATCCTTCCCAAGAGGGGCCAGTCCGCGACGTCGTGCCGGCTGATCATCACGCCTCGGAACACGGAGAGCATCACCGCGATGTCGAGCGCACTTTGGTGGTTCGCGACGACGAGCGCCCCGGACTCGTGGGCAAACTCACCAGTCATCGCGAGCCGCGCACCAAACACACCGAGGAGCCAGCCGGCCAGGCGGCTGCAATACGTCTCGGCGAGCGGTTCATGCAACTCTTTCGGGACGAAAAGGCGGTTGATTTCGTAGGCGGCCAGGATCCCTGCGGAAAGCGAAACGAACGCACCCGACCGAAATGCGGCACGCGCCGAGCTCATTTGGGAACCCTCCCACTTTGGGCTCGCGACCTGTGTCTTTTGATGGCAGTCTCGACTCGTGGCCGTTTCATTGGCACCAGGATTTCTCGTTGCGTCTCCGTCGATGCGATGTCCGTTCTTCAATCATACGCTGGTCTTGCTCATCGATCACGGCCACGAAGGCTCTTTTGGGTTCGTCGTCAATCGGATGACCGACCTGGACATGGGCTTCGTGTTTCGCGAGGTCGGCGTCGATGCCGAAGCCACCGCGACGATCGACGCGCCCGTTCTTCTCGGGGGCCCGGTCTCTCCAGAGTCGGGGTGGATCCTCTACGACGCGGAGGGCGTGCCGCAGCCGAGCACGGGGCGCACCATCGCGGTTGGCGACCGCATCGCCTGCAGCGCTTCGCTGGAGCTTCTTCAACGGATCGCGCGCGGCGACGGTCCCGACACTTGCGCGATGGTGCTGGGCTACGCGGGCTGGGGCGAGGGGCAGCTCGAGAGCGAGATGAAAGAGGGTTCGTGGATCCCCGTAGACCTCAACTACACCCTCGTTTTCGGAACCCCAGTCGAAACGCGCTGGGAGGCCGCTCTCGCAACCCTGGGGATCGATCCCGCACACGTCGTCGACAGCCGAATCGCAAGCGCCTGACCCCGTAAAGCCTCCGCTTCGCGTCGTCCACGGGGCAGGCCGGAGTCTGCACTGGCACTGGCACTGACGCTGGCACTGACGCTGGCTCTGACGCTGACGCTGTTGACCCGTCGGCTTGTTCGATCAGGGCGCAGAGGCTACCCCCATGGCGATGCGAATACGTTTCGCTAGGCCCCTTTTGATCCTGTCTTTGGCGCTCACTTTCGCGTGCGGCGGTAGTGCCTCGTCGAAGAGCAAAGGGAGCGTGCTCAAGCGCGATGACGACGCGAGGAGCGCCTACGAAAGGGCGCTGCTCGACTTCCGACGGGGTGATTGCCTCGGCGCGGAGCCCCTGTTTCGCGAGATCCGAAGGGAATTCCCTTACAGTCGCTTTGCCGCGCTCTCCGAGCTTCGCATCGGGGATTGCCAATTCAAGAACGAAGCCTACCCGGAGGCGATCCAGACCTATCGCCAGTTCGTTCGGATACGCCCCTCTCACAAAGAGATTCCGTACGCCCGATTTCGGATCGCCGAAGCTTATTACAATCAGATCCCCAGTGGCTGGTTCATGACGCCGCCGACCTACGAGCGCGACCAAAGCGCCGCCAGGGATGCGTTGATCCAGCTGCGGCGGTTCGTGGTGGACTACCCAGACGATCAGCGAGTGCCCGAGGCCAACAAGCTCATGGAGAAGTGCATGGGTACGCTGGCCGCGCACGAGCTCTATGTGGCTCGCTTCTACTTGAAGCGGGACGCCTACCGCGGTGTCATCTCACGCCTTCGGGGCTTGCTCGCCAGTTATCCGGGGAGCGGGGCGGAACCCAAAGCGCTCCTCCTGCTCGGAGAGGTCTACTTGAAGCTCCATGAGGTCGAAGCCGCTCGCCAAGCGCTGAACGAGCTCGTCCAACGCTTCCCTGAAACGGGCGAAGCCAAAAGGGCCCGGGGCATTCTCGGTAAGCTCGCCCAGGGCTGATCCCGGCTGATTTCTGGCCTGGGATGGGACCGATCGTTACCTTCGGGCTCATGGCTCCCTGGGCTCAACAGATCTTGGACGCGGCAAACGAACACTACGCGCGTGCCGAGTACCCGCTCGCGCAGCCTTACTACGAGAAGCTCGTGCAGCAGGGCCTCCGGTACCCGGACGTTCTCAATCGGCTCGGCGTCATCTATCACCTGAGCGGTCGTCTTCCGGAAGCCCGATGGTGTTTCGAGCAAGCGCTTGAAGTGAACTCAGGCTACCTCGAAGCGGCGCTCAACCTCACAGTCACCTGCAACGAGCTCGGCGAGTACGGCTCGGGCGTCCGTTCGTTGAAGCGCGCCCAACGCCACTCGGACTCTTCCAACGATGCGTATCGCCGGGGCAAAGTTGCCAATCTTCACAGGGCGCTGGCTCAGGCGTACATGGAGCTCGATCGCCCCGAGGACGCGATGCACGAGTTTGGGCGCGCGCTTCGGCTCTGCCCGAGCTTTCACGACATCCGTCTCGAGCTGGCTCGGCTCCTTCGGCTTCGCGGCAACATCCACGGCGCCCGTGAAGAGCTCACGTTGGTTTTGCAGCTCGAGCCCGGTCACCACGACGCTCGGGCGCTGCTCGGTGTGATCGAAATCGAGACCGGGGATCGCAAGCAGGGGTTGCAACATCTGCGCGACGTCGTCGACCATCGTGCTGACCATCCAGTCGCCAAGCCCTACCTCGAGCAGGCCGAGTCGGCCTACCAGCAGGCCTCCTGAGCCCATTCGCGCGAAGCCTCTTTGTGGCCCTCGCAAACGGTGCAATATTGTTGGGGCGTGCCCCAAACGGTCCTTCTTCTCGACGATGATATCCAGTTCCGATCGAGCGTTACCCCAGCGCTCGAGGCCTTCGGATTGCGGGTCATCCACGCCGCCAAGGGGAGCATCGCGTGGGCCTTGATCGAGGAGGAAGAGCCTTCGCTCCTGGTGGTCGATGGGCTTCTTCCAGACACGAACGGCATCGTCTGGATCGAGGACTTGCGCCGGTCCGGCTACCGGACGCCGATCGTTTTCGTCTCCGCCTTCTACCGCGATCTGGCCACTTTCAAGCACCTCACGCACGACCTCGACGTGCTCAAGGTGTTTCACAAACCAGTCACGGTCGATCGATTTGCTCGTGAGGTCGCGAGCGCGATTTCTGCGCCCATCAGTGTGACGCCGGCCGAACAGCGCCCGGCGGAACACCAAGCCGACGCTGTGCTCTTTCCCGACGAGCCTTCTGAGCCGCAGGGCAGCGACGAGGCCAAATCGTATTCGAGCTTCCTGCCGATCGCGGCCGACAATCTGACCGGCGCGATTCGGCGCGTCCACGCAGAGGCCGAGCGCACGAGCGTCGTCGCCGAGGCACTTCGCCAGGCGCACGACCTTCATGGCGCTGCCGAGACCCATGGATACACCGAGATCTCGCTGGCTGCCGCCCGCATCGAGGATGAGCTTCGCCAGCTGCAGAAGTCGGGACGACTCGATTGGTCCACCATGTTCGAGTCGATCGACCAGGTGCGTGCGCACGCGGCGGCAGCGGTAGGTCTGCCTGTGGAGTCCTTGAAGCCCGTGGCGGCGGCGCCCCCTTCGGTGACGCCTGCAGCGTCCTTTTTTCTGCACCGGGCCGTTCCACGGGACTTCGTACCGACGCTTCTGGTCCTCGAAGACGATCCTGCGATGATCGCGTACCTCCGCTCGGCGTTCGACGAGGTGCTGGTCCACCTGCGTCCGGTCGGCACCGTCGAGGAGGCCTTGAAAATCGCGGGCCGCAGCCCCCCAACAGCGGCACTGGTTGGTTGGCCTCTCGAGGACCGCGACGCTCTTCCACGATTTCTTCGGTGGTTCCGAGGCCTACAAGGGTGCGCCGACGTCCCTGTGATCCTGCTCTCCGTGGACGACGACCCCCACACGCGGGCCCTCGCGGCGCAACTCGGCGTGGACATCTTTCTGCCCCATCCGATCGAGCTCGTCCGCTTGCACCATGCGGTGCACACGGCGGTCGAGAGAGCGATGACTCCGCGGTCCAAAATCGCCGTGCTCAGAGACTCCTATGCCGCGCGACAGATCGAAGAGGCCGGGATCCAGTGCCTCCTCTACTTCAGTCTCGAAGAGCTTCTCCGCGAGATCGACATCCAGTGCCCGGACGTCGTGCTGATCGGCTCCACGGTGACTGGCACACAGGTTCCGGCGATCATTCAAATGTCGAGTTGGGACACGGACTGTGCGTTCATGTGCTTCGACGACTCTCCGCTGGTCGATAGCCCGGTCATGACCAAGCGGCTCGATCCCGACGGGGGTTGGCTGGTGGAGGTTCATCGTGAAGCCGAACGAATCGCACGTATGCGTCGCCAGCAGTTGCGCTGCAGCCAGACCGGGCTGTTACTCCGATCGGCCGCGGTCGCCGCCCTCGAGAGTGGCCTCTCTTCGGGTCAACGTCATGGCCGAACGTATTCGATCGGGCTGATGAGCGCCGTCGGTCTCGATGGTCTCGATCAGGTCCGGGCGCGTCGGCTGCGCACGCACCTTGGTCAGTTGATCTTCGGACGGTTTCGTCGCGAGGACGTGCGAGGGCGTTGGGACGACAACACGTTCGTCGTCGGGTTCGATGGCTCGAGCGCGCGTGCAGTGGTCGACGTCGTCCGCCGGCTCCTGGAGGAGCTCGCTGCGCAGCGCGAGCGACAACCCGACGAGCTTTCGTCTCTCAATATCGCCGTCGGGCTGGCGTGTTACCCCCTCGATGGCGACACGAACCGCGCACTGATTTTGGCGGCGCGCGAGCGTCTCGAGACCGCGCTCGAGCAAGGGCCGGACTCGTTGGTTTGGCGGTAGCCGCGTGGCTCGCACCAACCGCCACAACAGTGTAAACTCGAGCCATTGATGCAACCTTTCGCGCGTCCCGGCCCAACCGAGGCTGACGTAGCCGCCGACATCGAAGTCGCCGACCCGGATCTCTTGCTCAAGCTGAGCGGCCCGGGTGGTGCGAACTTACGCGTCCTCGAAAACGAGCTCGGGGTGTCGATGGGTTTGCGGGGCTCGACGATCCACATCCAGGGCGCGAACCGAGACGTTGAAATGGTGGAGCGCGTTCTGCACGAGCTGATCGATGCGCTGCAGCTTCGAGACCTCAGCCCCGTCGAGATGGCGCGAGCTGCGCGCACCCTTCGAGCCAATCCACAGTTGCGGCTTCGGGCGTTGCTGGACGACGTGGTGCTAACCACGTCGAACCGACGAATCGTCTCGCCCAAGGGCGTGACCCAGCAAAACTACATTCAGGCGATCCGCACGCACGACATCGTGTTCGGGATCGGGCCCGCCGGTACGGGCAAGACATACTTGGCGATGGCGATGGCGATTCGCGCGCTTCAAGAGCGGCAAGTGAAACGCATCATCTTGGCTCGTCCAGCGGTCGAAGCGGGCGAGCGACTGGGCTTCTTGCCGGGCGACCTAGCGGAGAAAATCAATCCATACCTCCGTCCCCTGTACGACGCGCTGCACGACATGATGGAGCCCGGTAGGATCACGGCATTGGTCGAACGAGGCACAATCGAGGTGGCGCCGCTGGCGTTCATGCGCGGCCGGACCCTCAACAATTGCTTCGTGGTCCTCGATGAAGCTCAGAATACGACAGCCGAGCAGATGAAGATGTTCCTCACGCGCCTCGGTTTCGACGCCAAGGCGGTCATCACTGGCGATGTCACTCAGATCGATCTGCCCGGCGCACGAAGCGGCCTCCGACATGCCGAAAGGGACCTTCGCTCCATCAGAGGCATCAACTTCGTCTATTTCACGCACGAGGACGTCGTACGTCATCCACTCGTACAGCAGATCGTCCAGGCTTACGACGCACACGAGTCAGCCGGAAAGTCTTCAGACGATGACATTTAGAGCCGGGCTCCAGGCGCTCCCTGGTATGCTAGCCGCCACATGACCGAGCACATCCACGACGGGGCACTCGATCTGATCGGCCACACGCCCTTGGTGCGTCTCAAACACATTGCCGGCGAAAACGGAGCCGAGATTTGCGGCAAGCTCGAATCGAACAATGTAGCGGGGTCCGTCAAAGACCGCCCGGCGCTCTCGATGATCCTCGCCGCCGAAAAGTCGGGCGAGCTGGGCCCCGGATCGACCGTCGTGGAGGCCACGAGCGGCAACACCGGCATCAGCCTTGCGATGATCTGTGCAGTGCGCGGCTATCGCTGCGTGATCGTCATGCCCGACGACATGAGCGCCGCGCGACGCCATATTCTCAAATCGTACGGTGCGGAGGTCATCCTCACGCCTGCGGACGATGGGATGGCAGGCGCAGTCGAGCGGGCTGAGCACCTCTTACAGACCACGCCTGGCTCCATGATGTGCGCGCAATTCGAGAACCCCGCCAACCCGGACATCCACGAGCAAACGACCGCCGAAGAGATCTGGGAGATTACCGGAGGCGAGGTCGACGCGTTCGTCGCCGGTGTCGGCACCGGCGGGACGCTGACTGGCGTGGGTCGCGTTTTCAAGAAGCGAAACCCCACGATTCGAATCATCGCGGTTGAGCCCAGTGCGAGTGCCGTGTTGTCCGGCGGCAGGCCGGGTCTTCACGGGATTCAAGGCCTCGGTGCGGGCTTCATTCCCCAGGTGCTCGATACCGAGCTGGTCGACGAAGTCATCACGGTCACGGATCTTGCGGCCGAGCGGATGACCAAACGCCTCGCTCGCGAGGAAGGCCTCCTTCTCGGACCGTCATCGGGTGCCAACGTGCACGCCGCGCTCGAGGTCTCGCGCCGCATGCAGAGCGGGCAACGAGTCGTCACCATCCTTTGTGATGGCGGCGAGCGTTATCTCTGCTGACCGGCCATGTCCGACCTGATCAAGATCTCGCGCGCCCTGTCGCGGGCCGTGTCGAAGATCCATTTCGGTGACCCGGTTGCCTACGTCTACAATCCGCTGAGCTACGCGAGAAAGTCGCACGAGCTCTATCTGAGCCGCTTTGGTGAGGGCGAAAAAGAGGTCGTGCTGGTCGGCATGAATCCAGGGCCCTTCGGCATGACCCAGACCGGGGTGCCGTTCGGCGACGTGGCCTTCGTCAGAGATTGGATGGGGATCGAGGCGCCGGTCGGAAAACCTGCCAAGCAGCATCCCAAACGCCCGGTGCTCGGTTTCGATTGTCCGCGCTCGGAAGTGAGCGGCTCGCGGCTTTGGGGGTGGGCGAAGGAACGATTCGAAACTCCGGAGCGTTTCTTCTCCCGCTTCTTCGTCATCAATTACTGCCCGCTGGTCTTCATCGAATCGACGGGTCGCAACCGAACACCGGACAAGCTTTCGGTCGAAGAGCGCGAAGCACTGCTTCCCGTGTGCGATCGCGCTTTTCGCGATGCGATCGAAGTGCTTCAACCCGACCGGGTCGTCGGTGTCGGTGCATGGGCGACGAAGCGCGCGACCGCGGCTCTCGGAAATGATGGGCCGGTGATCGGAACCATACTGCACCCGAGTCCCGCAAGCCCCAAGGCAAACCGGGGTTGGGCCGCACAAGCCGAAAACGATTTGCTTGGGCTCGGCATCAAGTTATAAAGCGAGTGTCGGGTCGTGGGTTGCTGAAGCGGGCCGCGGGGGTCGATGCACATGTTCAAGCAGGTTATCATCTTCCCGCTCGTCGTCCTGCTCGTCTTCTGGACGGGCTGCGGGCATGAGAACGCGGCGACCCAACAGGTGCGGAGCGCCGCCGCCGTCGACTTGAGCTGCGACGAGTCGGTCATCGAGATCGTCGAAGACACCCCGATGGAAAAACGCGTGAGCGGTTGCGGCAGGACGCTGACCTACATGTACAAGTGCAACCCGACCGTCGGCGGTGGCCAAGACTGCCGTTGGAAAGCTGTGCCGCCGAGGGACGACTAGAAGGAGGGCTCTAGACGGCTTGCACACTATGGCCCAGACGCCTTCGGCGGCAATTTGTCCCGCCCCACCGCCCCCACACTAGCGCCTACTTCGGATCGAAGCGCTTCGATGTCGGGGTTGCTTGGGTCGTACTGGGTCGCGCGATCCAGCGCCGCCTCCGCGGCCGCTATATCCCCGTCTTGGAGCGCTTTCCGCGCGCGGGCAAGCTCATCCTTAGCGGCCTCCTCCCGCTCGTGCGGGGTGAGGATCTCAGTCCCGGGGCCGGCGTCAGCGCCAGCGTCAGTGCCAGCGTCAGCGCCAGCGTCAGCGCCAGCGTCAGTGCCAGCGTCAATGCCAGCGCTCGGGGTTTTCACGTCGTTGCCTAGCAGTGCCCATGCGGCCAGCGCGGCTCCGACGAGTAGCAACATGATCATCGGAAAGCTTCGTCGCTGGCGGGCGGGCTTCTTCGGGCGCTTGCCCGCGTACGCCTCTCGGAGGGAGGACACCAGAGTGCGTGCACTGGCGAAGCGTCCGTCGGGATCTTTGCAGAGCGCCCGCATGATCACTTGATCGACTTGTGGTGGGATGGCCGCCCCGCGGTTGACCTCGCTTGGAGGGGTGGGGTCGTTGTACATGACGTTTTGCGCGACGACCATGGCTTCGGCGCCTGGGAAGGCGCGCTCTCCGGACGCGGCTTCGTACACCACGGCGCCAAACGAAAACAGATCGGTCTTCTCGCTGTATTCCCCCTTGAGAAGCGTCTCTGGGGCGGCGTAGCAGGGCGTGCCGAGGAACTGCCCTTCTTTTGTGAGGTTCGCATTGGGTACGCGGGCGATGCCGAAGTCTGCGAGCTTCAGCTGTCCGTTTTCGGTAATGAGCAAGTTCTCGGGCTTCAGATCGCGATGGATGACCCCGGCCATGTGTGCCGTCGTGAGCGCGTCGGCGATCTGTTGTGCGACCACCAGCAGCTGCTCCTTCGGGAGCGGCCCCTTCTTTCGAAGCTGCTGTTTCAGCGTGTGACCCGGGACATATTCGAATACGAGATAAGGGCCGTGCTTCGGATCGTCGCCGACGTCGAATATTTGAACGATATTCGGATGCTGTAAACGCGCGGCAGCTTTGGCTTCGTTTTGGAAGCGACTGAGGAACACAGCGCGCGTCTCTTCGTCGAGGTCGACGTCGCGCAGGGTCTTGATCGCTACCGGTCGATCGAGATCGGCATCGCGCGCGAGATAGACGTGCCCCATCGAGCCCGACCCGAGCAATCGTTCGATGCGGTAGCGGCCGATCTGTTGCGGCGTGTCTTCCATGGGCGCGATCTAGTGCAAGCGTGAGGGGGAGGCTAGAGACGGTGAAGCTTGACCGTGTTGGTCCTTCCCGACGTGGGCCACCCCAACACCATCGCAAAGGCCTCGCCTCTCTTGCACAGATTCTCTCGTACGAGTAGTGCGGTCGCGATTCGAAGCGTTTCGTCGAGCGATTCCGGGGGCACTTCGACCTGCGGAATGACACCCCACTCGAGGGCGAGTC
The DNA here is from genome assembly GCA_027295555.1 of Deltaproteobacteria bacterium. Lineage (GTDB taxonomy): Bacteria > Myxococcota_A > Polyangia > Polyangiales > Houyiibacteriaceae > SG8-38. The sequence continues at coordinate 2,463 of JAPUKT010000330.1, read as the reverse complement.
GACGCGCGACTCGAACTTTGCTGGTCACCGCCACGATGGGCGCTCGAGGCCGGTACTGGGACAAGAGCCTCGCGGAACGTCCGTCCTGGGTGAACACCACCACCGCCATCAGCGGGAGATTCGTCGTCAGCACGGCGGCCGCGCGCGCCGCTGCGTTCGCAAAGGGCCACTCTTCGTTGCCGACCTCCCGAAGACCTCTGAACTCCCTCGAGAAGTCTTCAACGTCGGACTCCACATCGCGAATGATCGCGTCCATCATTTTGAGCGCTTGCACCGGGTACCGCCCGACCGCTGTCTCGCCACTCAACATGAGCGCATCACTGCCATCCATGACGGCGTTCGCCACGTCTGCGGCCTCGGCGCGGGTCGGCCGCGGATTGCGGATCATGGAATCCAGCATCTGTGTCGCAGTGATCACGATCTTCCCGCGTGCGTTCGCTTGTCGAATGATGCGCTTTTGGACGAGCGGCACCCGTTCGGCCCCGAGCTCGACACCGAGATCGCCCCGCGCGATCATGACGCCGTCGGCGGCGTCGACGATCTCCGACAACGCCACTACGGCCTCGGGTCGTTCGATCTTTGCGATGATCGGAACGTCCCCTGCCAAGGCTTTGGCCTCGCGAATGTCTTCTGCCGATCGAACGAAGGACAAGGCGATGTAGTCGGCCTCGAGCTCCGAGACGGCGAACGCCAGGTCCGCCCGATCTTTGTCGGCCAACGCCGGCGCACTGATGGACACCCCGGGGAGGTTCAAACCCTTGTTGTCGGAGAGCGGCCCGCCGTCTTCGACGATCGTGTGGACCGTATTTCCGTCGACCAATTCGACGCGCAGACGAATCATCCCATCATCGAGAGCGATCGTATCTCCGGGTTTCACGTCGTTCGGAAGCGACTTGTAGCTAACCGAGGCGATCTCTTGCGTCCCCTGGATGTCGTCAGTGGTCAGGGCGAAGCGGTCGCCGGGGGCGAGCTCGATCGGACCCGTCGCGAACTTCCCGAGCCGCATCTTCGGGCCTTGGAGGTCGGCGAGGATCGCCATGGGTCGCCTCGCTTCGGAGGCTGCTTCACGCACGAGCTTGGCGACCGCCCGGTGGGCCTCGGGGTTACCGTGGGAGAAGTTGAGCCGAGCGCAGCTCATGCCGGCCGACACCAACGCGGCGATCTTGTCTTTCGTGTCGCTGGCGGGCCCGAGCGTGCAGACGATCTTCGTGCGTCTCACATCGCGGTTGTAGCGAGGATTGTGATGCCCGCCAAACTATCGGTGCCGATACCGTGTAGGCTCCCAGCGGCCTATGTTTGCCTTGAATCCCAAACGCACGACAAAAGTGAGATAGAGGGTCCACTCGCTTCGGTCGACATTCGGTTCTGTGTTTCGATAAGAGGGGTTGGCGTTGATGTATCTCGTTCCAATTCGAAACCAGAGCCCACGGAGTGTCGTAAGCGGCCGGTAGATGGGTATACCGAAGCCAAAGCCGACCCCGAGGCCCGTGCTTTGATGGCCATCCAGCAAAAAGGCTACGCCGAGCTCGAAATAGATCGATTGCAACATCAAGTCGGCGAACTCGTTCCACGTTTGTTTGTAGAGAAAGAAGAGCGCCGGGAAGAGAGGGCGAAGGTCGACGCCGAGGAATAGGTGCTGGCCTGAATCTGGGCCCCAACGACCGGAAAGCACGAGCCCGGCGACGTCGGCGACGAGGAATCTCGCCTCCCCCACGATCGAGATGTCGGCTTTGCCTGAGATCCACGTCGCTCCGGGGCCGGCGCCCAACGCTAAGGTCAGGCCGCGATCCCAGCGGCCATAGAGCCCGTCTCCGCCGCGCTGCGCGCTGGCGGAGGCGCTCAACGTCGAAAGGACCAGGATCGAGCCCACGATCACCCGGAGCCGGGTGTCCCAGATCATGATTCCCCCCATGCACTCCCCATTGTGGCGGGTCAAGAACTAGAGGCGGTAGACTGTACGCATGGAGCGTCCGTTCGGCTTGGGGCTTCGAAGCCAGCTCATGTTTGCGCTGATCATCGCGTTCGGCGCGGCGTTCGTGCTGCTGAGCGTGGTCACCGCGCGGCTCGATGAGAGTGAGAACGCCGAAGAGCGACGCCATCGTGCCGACAGCTTAGTGCAGGCGCTTGCCGCGGGCGCAGGGTCTCTTGGCGAAGGATTTGGTGCAGAGAGCATCGACCAAATGATCGCTAAAGGGCTGGTCGATGGTGTCGAGATTCAATCGGAGGACGGTCAGGCCCAACGCTGGGGTCGGACGGTCGGCGTGCCGGCTGCCGTCGCCCGCACGTCCGGCGGCGCGGATCTTCGCGTCTGGGTGCCGGTTGGGGGGCGTGGAGACGTGGCCCGCCGCAGCTTGTTCGTGCTCTACCTAGGGATGACGGCGTTGGTGATATTGCTACTGTCGTACGTTTTGCTGACGTACTTCATCGTTCGCCCGATCGATGAGATGCGGCGCGCATCGGAGC
>JAPUKT010000033.1 GCA_027295555.1 Deltaproteobacteria bacterium | reverse complement strand
CCCGCACGACTGCAGGGGTGATCCCCGCCGCGCGGTGCTTTGGAATCACCAGGCCATCGAGGCCGAGGGCTACCGCGCTTCGAATGATGGCACCGAAGTTTTGGGGATCTGTCACCTCGTCGAGTGCCACGAAAATCGAGTGGTCACCCGCGCGTGCGACCAACTCATCGATGTCGAAAAACCGATAGGGATCGGCGAGCGCCACGACGCCCTGGTGGCGCACCCCTTCGGTGAGTCTATCGAGCTCAACACGGTCTTTGGTGCTGACCGGGATCCCGCTGCCTTGAGCAGCTTCGCGCACGTCTGGAAACCGGCTTTCGGATTCCATGAACACGCGGCGGACCTTGGTGTTGCCCCGCAGCGCTTCGAGCACCGGGCGCCGGCCTGCGAGGACGCGAGTCATCGTCGAAGTGCCAACCCTACTTCCCGCGCCAAGGTCGATGCCGCCGCGGCAGGATCGTCTGCGTTGCGAATCGGCCTTCCCACCACCAGCAGGCTAGAACCCGCTGCGATGGCCAACGCGGGGGTCATCACGCGTTTTTGATCACCGGCTGCAGCGTCCGCTGGGCGGATGCCCGGCGTCACCAGAAACGCGTTGTTGCCGAGAGAAGAGCGAAGGGCGTCGCATTCGTGCGCAGAGGTCACGAACCCACGGATACCCGCGTCCCAGGCAAGCTTCGCGAGCCTCGTCACCGATGGCTTCGGGCCGTCGACGAAACCGATTTCCCGGAGCGATGTCTCGTCCAGGCTGGTGAGGATGGTCACTGCTAGAAGCTGCATCGACCCAGCCGACTGGTTTGCCGCCCCCAGCGCCTCGCTTCCGGCGGCACTGTGCATAGTGAGGTAGTGGACGCCCATCGCTGCGGCCCGCGCGACGGATCGGCCCGTCGTTGCTGGGATGTCGTGGATCTTCAGGTCGAGGAAGCATTTGGCTCCCGCGTTCAATACGACTTCGACGGCGGGTGGACCGACCGCGGTGAAGAGCTCGAGACCGATTTTGAAGACGCCGATGTGCTCGCGCGTCTGTTCGATGAGCCGCCTTGCTACATCGAGGTCAGGCACATCGAGCGCAAGAGCGAGGCGCGACGCTGGGTCGTGTTCATCCATCACTCACCGCAGCTACGCTACGGTGCGGACTAGAGGCTGTCCAGCCCAGCAAGCGGATCGTCGGTATCCGCTTTGCGCGGCTTCGATCGGCCGCGTCGTGCTCCCGCGGGCTTCCTGGGCGCTGCAGCCCTTCGCGCAGCCGCGGCAGCCTGTGCTTCGCGTTGCGCCTTTTCGGCGAGAAGCTCCTTTTCCGCTTCGGCCTCTACGCGCTTTCGGGCTTCTAGCTCGGCTGCTTTGCGAGCCTCTTGGGCCTCGCGAGCGGCACGCTTGGCCTCCATCTTGGCGGCGATTGCTTCTGCTTCTCGCTGCTCGACGGCGGGCTTGTAAATCCCAAAGTACGAGCCCGCGCCCAGACCGATGACGAGCACGGCGGCCGCCGCCAACAACCCAGGGTGTACCCCCTTGCGTTGCTGCGAGCTGATGGTCGCGAGCTCCTTTTCGTGATCGAGCATGCGCTTGTGCTCGTCGGCCTTCTCATGGGCCTCTTGTTCGAGACGAACACGGAGCTCGGCTTCTTGGCGTTCGCGAAGCACTCGCTCTTCTTCCTCGCGAATCTGCCGCGCTTCCGCGAGGCGAGCCCCCTCCTCGGCGTGGCGTCCCGCCTCTTCCTCTTCTTGCTTTCGGCGAGCTTCTTCGGCAATGCGCTCGCGTTCGGCTGCCTCTTGTCGAAGTCGCTCTTCTCCCTCGTCACGAACACGGTCTTCTTCAATGTTCATGAGCTTGCGAAGGTTGAAGAGAACGGAAGACTCTTTTTCCTCGGACATGATGATACTTATATTACACTTTTCCGTTATACACGGACAAGGGGCAAGCCTTCTTTTCGAGACGAAAACGCTAGCAACGGGTGTGGGTTCCTGTCAAACGACCGGTTCTCCGTGATTTCCGCTCTGATCGGAATGTCAGGTGCGAGACCGGCGGGCCGTTTCGATTGTGCTTTGGGTCACAGCGAATTTTACCGTTATTATTGAAAACGTGGCAGGCCTCGAAAAGTTTCTTCACTACCTCGAGAGAGGGGATGTTACCGAGATCGTCTTCCAGAGCGGTGCGACCGCCGCAGCCAAGCGCAAGGGCAAGCTGCAGCCGGTCACCCGCGAACCGCTGACGGCACAACACATCCTCAAGCTCGTCGACAGGACCCCTTTGCAAGACCTCGTCCCCGACGAGGACGGGGCATCGGCGCCGACGGCCGCGCAGATCAACGGGAGCAAGTACGTCGCGACCGTGGCGCGCTCGGGGCAGGCGCTCCTGCTGCGGGTCTGGCTTCCCGACTGCGTATCGGAGCCTCCGGCGGTGGTGCCAGAGCTGCACTCCAAGCCGGAGTCCCAGCCCATCGTTTCTCATCGACCGCCACCCGTCGCGATCCAATATCCGAACCCTCCAAAAGTGATTCCCCGACATTCGTATCGCCCGCCGCCTGAGGCCTCGCCGTTGGCCGAGTTCGTGCCAGCGGACGTGCCGGTGCCGGCGCCCGCGGAGCTACGCAAACTGTTGGCGGACGCTCGCGCCGAATCCGCCAGCGACGTCCACATCATGTCCGGGGAGTCGGTACGGTTTCGGTGCGATGGTCTTCTGGTTCCACGAGGCGACGCTTTGGACGACCATCGAGCGCGCTCTCTCCTGATGCCTTTGCTCGATCAGCGCAATGCACAGCAGTTCGAGGAGCTAGGCTACGCGGACTTCGCATGCGAGATCGAGGGCGCTGGCCGCTTTCGTGTCAACGCCAACAAACAGCGCGGTGGAATCAAGGGATGCTTCCGACTCATCAGGGATGAGCCGCCGACCATCGAGTCTCTGGGCCTGCCAGGGGAGCTGCGCCAAATGCTGGACTACCATCAGGGGCTGGTGGTCGTGTCCGGTCCCAGCGGAGCGGGCAAAACGACCACTCTCGCTGCGCTCGTCGATCTATTCAACGCCGAGCGCCCTGTTCACGTCATTACGGTCGAGGACCCCGTCGAGGTCATTCATCCGATCAAGAGGGCGATCATCAGTCAGCGCGAGGTCGGTGCACATACGAAGAGCTTTCACTCTGCGCTGAAGGGATCCCTGCGCGAGGATCCCGATGTCATTGCCATCGGTGAGCTTCGGGATCGTGAGACCGTCGAGAAGGCGCTCGAGGCGGCCGAGACGGGCCACCTGGTGTTCGCCACGATGAGCACCCCTTCCGGCGCAACCACGATCGACCGTTTGATCGACATGTTCCCGCCAGACGATCAATCCCAGGTGCGGGCGACGCTGGCGGGTGCGCTGAAGTTCGTGGTCAGCCAGCGTCTCGTCCCTCGAAAAGACGGGCACGGACGCGTGGCTGCGGTGGAGCTCTTGACCGGAAATATGGCGTTGTGGTCACTCATCCGCGACGACAAGCTGTTTCAGCTGCCGAGCCTTCTTCAGCGCGGCCGCGCATTCGGGATGATCCGAATCGAAGATTCGCTCAACGGGCTGCTCTCGGCAGGTGTGATCTCCGAGGAAGCTGCGAAGGCCTATGCCGACGATCCCCGCGTCATCGGAGACGCCACGCCGGTAGGCGAGCCGAAACCGCAGGACCGGGAACGGGCCCGTAAAGGCAGCCGACGAAACCTGTTTTCCAAGAAGGACAAGTGATTTATGCCGGAGCTCGACCGATACTTTGATGTGCTTCTCGACCGCGGTGGGTCCGATCTCCATCTCTCGGTAGGCTATCCGCCCACGATTCGCTTGAAGGGAGAGCTGGTCGCGCTCGACCAAGCGCCGTTGGATCGCCCGACCATCATTCGGCTAATGGACGAGCTCCTAGACCAGGAGCGGCGCGAGTACTTTCATGCGTATCACGATCTCGACTTTGCGTACGGCTACGAGGACAAGGCGCGCGTCCGCGCGAACTACCTCTACAAGACGACGGGTCCGGGCGCCGTGTTTCGAACCATTCCAAGCGAGATCCTGACGACCGAACAATTGGGGCTGCCCAGCGCCGTCGTGAAGCTCGCGGATAGAAGAGCAGGCTTGGTGCTCGTCACTGGGCCCACCGGCAGCGGCAAGAGCACGACGCTTGCTGCACTGCTGGACCACATCAACCGTACGCGCGAGGGGCACATCCTTACGATCGAGGATCCAGTCGAGTTCGTGCACCGACCGCGCAAGTGTCAAATCACCCACCGCGAGGTCGGAGTGGATACACCCAGTTTCGCCGATGCGATTCGCAGCGCGGGCCGAGAGAACGCAGACGTGATCCTGATTGGTGAGCTACGAGGACGCGAGACCATGAAGATGGCCCTTCAGCTTGCTAGCTTTGGCGTGTTGATCTTCGCAACGGTTCACACCAACTCGGCGCCCGCCACGATCAACCGTTTCGTCAACGCGTTCCCGGCGAGCCAACAACCCCAGATCCGCGGCATGCTTGCAGAATCCCTGGCCGGCATCATCGCGCAGCAACTACTGAAGAGGGCAGACGGAAGCGGCCGTATCGCGGCTCAGGAGATCCTTATCGGGACGTCGGGCGTATCCGCGGCGATTCGCGAGGCGAAGACGACGATGCTGCAAAGCCTGATCCAAAGCGGCGGGATCTACGGAATGCAGAGCATTGATGCAGTCCTCGGGGGTCTGGTCGCCGAAGGCAAAGTGACCGCGCGGGACGCCATCGAGAAGGCCGCCGACAAGGAAACCTTCGCGAAGCGGCCGGAAGTGGTGAAGGCCCTCCAAGGATAACAGCGTCAGCGTCAGCGCCAGCGTCCGTGTGATCACACTTGGTGGATCGTGATTTCCTTTCTGAGTGGCTCGGCTCCCCCTCCTTTTGTGAGGGGACCCGAGCCACTCAGAAAGGAAATCACTCATGGGACTCATCGTTCAACAAAGGGCACTTCAGGCAGCGGAGGGGCTGCAGGGGGTTCTTCCCATCATCAGGAAGCGCGACAAGGACCTCTTCGACCAAGTACGGAGGGCTATGAATAGCGTCGTTCTCAACCTCGCCGAGGCGGACGGGAATGACTCCGGGACGGCCAGAGCGCGATTTGCCAGTGCATGCGGGTCCGCCAAGGAGGTCCGTGCGGGACTTCAGCTAGCCGGGGCCTACGGCTACATCGGCCAAACCCGGTTGGCAAAGGTCGACACCGCGCTCGATGAGGTCTGCGCGATGTCCTGGAGGCTTTCCGGCCGTTAGGGCTTTCGAGCCAAACACCACGTGATGGCACACACCCGGTCGAGCTTCTCGTCGAGGTGAGTTGCCGTGTGCGTCTCGATGTAGCCCCAGTCGCCTGCGATGTGGAGAGCGGCTCGAACTTCCTTGGCGGAGCCACACGCCGTAGCGAAGCGGGACCGCGCATTGCCCGCATCGCTCCCCCTAGCTTCGGCAATGTTGAGCACCACACTCTGCGCAGCCCGCCTGAGCTGGTCCGCAAGTGCCTTATCCTGCTCTCGCACCACTCGGAGGAGCGGAGCGAGCTCCTGCACGACCCTCCGGGCTCTAATGTAAACGTTCGGTGATTCCATGAGCAACTCCTTGGTTTGGGTTCGGGCCCTGTTGGCCTCACCCCGCTGTGGTCAACAGGGCCCGAACCCAAACCAAGGAGTTGTCAGCGCCAGCGTCAGCGCCAGCGTCAGCGCCAGCGTCAGCGTCCGCGCCCGCGTCCGCGCCCGCGCCAGCGTCAGCGCCCG
>JAPUKT010000329.1 GCA_027295555.1 Deltaproteobacteria bacterium | reverse complement strand
GGCTTCGAAGTCGGCCAGAACGTCACGTTGGTCAATTCGGCCACGGGGGAGATTCACGGTGGGTCGGGCGCTCTGGGTTATGGGATCCAGTTTATCGGGGGCGATCTGATCTCCGAGAACGCGCTCGAAAACGACGGTCTGATCGATTCACTGGGCTCGGTCGCGATTGACGGCGGCATGGGACGAGAGGTTGTGCTTCTGAACGACGGCTCGACCGTGGTCGGTGACATTCGCTTGAACGATGGCAACGACCTGATCATCCTCGACGGCGATGCGACCCTGACGGGAAACGTTTCGCTCGGTGCGGGTTCTGACTTCTTCGTGATGACAGGAGCTGGTTTCTACGACGGCGACGTGACCGGCGGGGACGGCAACGACGGCTTGTTCATTACGGACACCTCGACCTTTGTCGGTGATTTCTTTGGCGGCGCCGATGGCGATACCGTCGAGATCCAGGTGGGAGCGACGATGATGGGCAACGTCGACCTCGGCAGTGGCACAGACTTTTTCAACTTGTCGGAGGATGTTGCCTTCGAGGGAATCGTCCAGGCGGGTGCCGGGAACGACTTCTTCGAACTCGGGGTGAACTCGGTTCTCACGGCGTTGGCAACCGTCGCGCTCGAAAACGGCGACGATGAATTCCGAATCCTCGAAGACGCGACGATCGTCGGGAGTCTCGACACCGGCAATGGCAACGATGTCGTATTTCTCCGGGATGGATCTCTGATCACCGGCGATCTCACGATGGGGGACGATGACGATCGCCTCTTCCTGGCGGGCGCCGGAACGGTGGGCGGAATGATCGATCTAGGCGACGGTGACGACATTCTCGAGATGCGCCCCGATATCGCCATTCCCAGCAACCTCATTCTGGGTTCGGGGGTCGACACGCTGCACCTCGTCTCGTTCATGGGCGAATCGGCGGGAACCATCGATCTGGGAACCGCGAGCGGTTTCGAGGCGCTCCTGATCGGGCCCAATGCCAAGGGCACCGGCCTCGCGTGGACGATTTCGACGTTGGCGCCAAAGACGTTCTCTGATGGGGTGGTGCTGCAAACCGGAGACCTGATGTTCGATGGCACGGTGCAGCTGAACGCCGATTTCACCCAGGAAGATGAGTCCACCATGGTTTTCGACCTGGGACTGGGGATTCAGGACAGCCAGCTCAGCCTGACCGGCAGCCTCGACATCCAGACGGGCGCCGACCTGGAGATCAGGGTCGACGGCGAGATTATCGAGGGAGCCTACACCTTGATCGAGACGACCGGGGGAATCATCGGTACCTTCGACTCGGAGCTCTTCCCAAACTTTGCGACGTTCGATTTCATGACCGAGTTCGTGCTCGACGATCTCGTGCTCACCGTGACGCGCTCCAACCCCTACGTCGACTTCGCGAGGACATCGAGTGAAGAGAACGTCGGCGAGTATCTGGACGAGATCCTCGATACGCTCGGCACCGGTGGCTTGCCCGAAACGATAACCGCTCTCAGCACGCTGGATTCCGGAGAGCTCGCGACTGCGCTCGGACAACTCCATCCAGAGATCTACGATGCCCACACGAGCAGCCTCCTCGCTGGGGGCCGGATGCACCAGCGGATGCTCCACGAGCGGCCGCTGGGCTGCGAGCGTTTTCAGTACGCCCCGCGACCGGAGATCGTTTCGGAGTCTCCCTGCGGCACGCGAAAGTTCATCCCCTGGGCAAAGGTGGTGGGCGACATCGGACGCCATTCGGGCGGCGAGCCAAAGGGCTACGACACGATCGGAGGGGGCGTTCTGCTCGGGGTCGATCACAAATGGAGAGACAACATCTGGTTCACTGGCGACATCGGCTTTTCCCACACGGACCTCGAGAGCGACAACGGAGCCGAGGGCGATTTCGATACGATCGATCTCGGTGCCTCCGCGGGGATACGCCTCGGTGCGCTCACCCTGCGCAGCTCGATGACCTATACCCACGGGTTTCACGAGACGACGCGTGACGTGGATTTTCTGGGGGACCGGGTCAAAGGCAAATTCGACAGCGATCGCGTCACCCTCGCCGCGAGCGCCGGCTACGGCTTCCACCTTGGCTTTTTCATCGTCGAACCCGACGTCACCATCGACTACTCCCACGTCGAAGAAGAGTCTCTAAAGGAATCGGGCCACGACGAAGTCGCTCTCGACATCAGTTCCCGCGGAACGGACCTGTTTGCCACGACCGTCGGCGTGCGGCTCAGCACCAACACGCTCAAGTACCGCTACGCCGGACCGTTTCTCGAATGGGCGGACGGTGTCTGGAGCCCTGGTGTGAGCGTGCACTGGCGTCAGGTAGTGGGCGACGTCGACCGTGATCAGAAGGCCAAGATGCAGGGAGCGCCCGGTAGTTCCGGCAGCTTCAAGTCCAAGGCGAGCGACTCGGACGGCGGCGTCGAGTTCGGAGCCCACCTCAGCTTCCAGCCGCTCAAATCCTCTGCCACGTTCGAGATCGGCTACCAGGGCTACTTCGGTGACGACGTGACCAACCACTCGGCCAGGGCGACGGTTCGGCTTCCCTTCTAGAGGTTCGTCCTCCCGTCGAACACCTTACACCGAACTCCTTTCACCAACCCCCTTTCACCAATCACCTTCACACACTAACGGGCGGCAGAAATTTCCCGGACCCAGCGCACGAGTGAGCCGTCCCGCACGCTGGTCCGCAGCACGTGATTGTCATCCACCTCGATCAGGCGAACGAGATCGGCCGAGCCGCAGGCGGAAAGGCGCCGGCTGTCCTCGGGGTCGACGATCTCGTCATGGGTTCCGTGCACCAACCAGACGACGACATCCTCGGGTAGTTCGCATGTCTGTCCTTGTCGCAGGGCCGCCTGGGCGAGCAGCAGGGTAGGGCCCCGCCACAGCCCGCGCTGCAGGAGTGCGACGGCGACCGCGCCCCCAAAAGACGACGCGACCAGCACATCGGGCCCGAACTCCTCGAGGGCCCGATGTTGCAGCGCGACACAGGCTTCGAAGTCGTCGGTCAGCATGCCCGGGGTCAGGCTTGCGAAATGTTCGGCGAGCACCCGAGCCTTGGTGCTCTGGGGACTGCTTTCGAGGCCGTGGATGAATTGGACTTTCAAGTCGCTCATTTCAGTCTCCGTCCCAGTCGCCTTCGTCACCAGCGCAAGACTGCGCCGCTCACGAGCTGGAATGCGATCAGAGTGAGGACCGTCTTGTAGAGCCGCACGAACCAGGTCTCGTTGACGTGATCGAGCAGCCGACTCCCCACCATGGTTCCCACGATGACACTCGCGCACAAGGCGACGAGCAGGGGCCAGTAGTCGGTATAGACAAAGCCCACGACGCCGAAGATGATGATCTTCGCAATGTGGCCCAGGGCCTGGCATCCCGCTTTGGTGCCTACGAGCGCAAATCGCGTGAGCCCGAGATTCAGAAAGAACGGAGCGATCAGGGGTCCCGTTGCGCCGATCGTCGGGTTGAGGATTCCCACCGCCCCGCCGAGCAACAAGAAGCGACGCCTGGGATCGCTGTCCTCCGGGTGCGTGCCCAACATCAGGAACTGGGGCATCCAGGTTGCGAACAGCACGAAGACACCGATCAGGCCCTTGGTGACCCGGGGTGGTAATTGCTGCGAGATCTCGACACCGACGAAGCCCAATGGAACGAGCAGCACGGCGTAGCGCCAGATCAGATCCCAGCGCAGATGTCGACGGTGGACGATCGTGCGCGAGCCATTGGATACGAGTTGTACGACGCCATGAAGCGGAATCGCGATCAGTGGATCGTAGAAGAGCAGCATCACAGTGAGCAGCGTGACCCCGCCCGCCATGCCGACGATGGCCGAGAGAATCGAGGTCAAGAAACCCACGAGAGTCAAGCCGAGGAACGCGGCACCGCTGAGTCCGAGTTCGGGCCCGAGGTCGAACCACAGAGTCTGCCAGTCGCCTTCCAGGTCGGCTTCCTTCTACTTGCTTCGCCCGACTCCACCGGGAGAGCTGCCACGAAGAGCCGCGACTATAGACTGAATCGCCGAG
>JAPUKT010000328.1 GCA_027295555.1 Deltaproteobacteria bacterium | reverse complement strand
TCGATTTCGAACTGTGCCGCCATGTTTGTCGCTTTGCCCATGTCGTAGGCCATCGCGACCATGTTTTGGTACGCCTGCTCGCGCTGCGCGGGGTCTTCGATTGCCGCTAGTTCTTTTCGATATCCGAGCTTCACCGCGCCTTCGAGTCCCATGCCTCCGAACTCACCTGTGGGCCAAGCTATCGTGAAGTTGGGCGCCTTGAAGCTGCCGCCGGCCATCGATTGCGCGCCGAGACCGTAGCCCTTTCGCAAGACGATTGTGAAGAAGGGGACTTCGAGGCTCGCCCCGATCACGAACATGCGGGCTGCGTGGCGAACCATCCCCGTCGCCTCTACCTCGGGGCCGACCATGAAACCCGGGGTGTCGCAGAGAAACAAAAGAGGGATGTCGAAGGCGTCGCAGAGCTGCATGAAGCGACTTGCCTTGTCGGCCGCATCGCCGTCGATCGCGCCACCGAGGTGTGTCGGGTCGTTGGCGATGATCCCGACTGGCAGACCCTCGATCCTCGTGAGCGCGGTGACCATTGCAAGGCCGAAGCTCGTTCGAAGCTCCAGAACCGAGTCGGTGTCGGCCAGGGTATTGATGACCGTTCGAACGTCGTATACGCGCAGTCGATTCTCCGGGATGGTTGCGCGCAGAAGACGTTGGTCCGCGCACTCCCAAGTTTCGAGCGAGCCTTGGAAATAGGAGAGGTACTTCTTCGCTGCGGCGACCGCTTCGGCTTCGTCTTCGACGAGCACATCGATGACCCCGTTCTCGGACTGGACCCGAGACGGTCCGATTTCTTCAGGCTCGAACACGCCGAGACCGCCGCCCTCGATCATTGCGGGTCCGCCCATGCCTATATTGGAGTCCTTCGTCGCGATCACGACGTCACAGCAGCCGAGCAAAGTGGCGTTACCAGCAAAGCACCGGCCCGAGTTGATGCCCACCAGCGGCACCAAGCCTGAGAGCTCTGCGAAGTACTGGAACGCGCGACAATCCAGACCGGCAACCTGGGTACTATCGGTGTCACCCGGTCTTCCGCCGCCGCCTTCGGAAAAGAGCACGACTGGAAGTCGGAGCGTCTCTGCCAGCTCGAACATCCGATCCTTCTTGTAGTGATTCATGACGCCCTGGGTGCCCGCCAGCACGGTGTAGTCGTAGGACATCACCACGCAGCGGGTCTCGGTGTCGCTGAACACCGTGCCGTTGACGTCGCCCATTCCCGCAATCAAGCCGTCTGCCGGGGTTCGTGCAATGAGGTCTTGAACCGAGCGGCGCTGGCGTTGCGCCGCGATGACCAGTGCACCGTACTCGACGAAGGTGTCGGGATCGACGAGATCGGCGACGTTCTCCCGGGCGGTGCGTTGGCCGGTCTTGCGTCGGCGCTCGACCGCATCCGGGCGCTGCGCATCGAGCCCCATGGCATGTCGTTCGCGAACCGCAGCGAGGTCTTCTCGAATTTCGTCGAGATCGACTTCCGTCTCGGCCGGCGCGGTCTCTTCTTGAGCTTCGGTTTCTTCCAAGCGAAGCAACACGTCACCCTTTGCAACCGTCGCCCCTTCTTCCGATGAGATCGAGCGGACGACGCCAGCTCGGTCTGCGGAAACCACATGCTCCATTTTCATCGCTTCGAGGATGACGAGCGACTGACCTTTTTTGACGACCTCGCCTTTGGCGACAGCAAATCGAACGACAACGCTCTGCATGGGGGCGGTGACTTTGTGCATTGGGGGAAGGGTTGACCGAAGCGGCAGACAGCGCCAACCGGTGACTCGGGCCGCGCCGCAGATTATGGGGGCTGCGCCGGCCCGCGGGCGCTAGCGCCAGTGCCAGCGTTAGCGTCAGCGCTAGCGCCAGCATCAGCGCCAGTGCCAGCGTCAGCGCCAGTTTTACGGGGGGCCGTAGATCTTGGTCCGGACCGCTCTTGCGGCGTCGACGATTCCTAGAGCTCCGCTGCCCAGCACCTTGCCATCGATCTCCACGACACCTTGGCGTTCCTCTGCGCACGCTTGCAGTTGGCTGAGCGCGGACAGCGCGCAGAGCGGCGCGCCTATTCCAGTAGCCGTCACGATGAGCGGTGGATCGAGGTCCAGGAGTTGTTCGATGCTGTAGTTTGGCCATCGCTCGTACTTGCCGGCCGCGATGTCGATGACGCCTGCATAGGACAAGACGTCGTGGTAGCTCGAGCCGGTGGTGCCGCCGTAGATGCGGTTCCCAACGACGGTCACATAGAGCCCCTGCTTTCGTTGCGCGGCAGGGATGTCGCTCGCGATCGCCTCCAGGTCTCCTTTGAGTCGCTCGGCGAGCGCGGTGCCGCGCTCGGGGTGGCCCACCAAGGTCGCGAGCGTATCGATATCCTCCCAGAGGCTGGTCAACCCTTCGATCGAGCCGAAGTCGAATACGCGGACACCGGCCTCACGGAGTCGCTCGACGTGTCGCGGATCGGTGAGGTTGTGTGCGAGCACGAGATCCGGATTGAGGGTCAGAATCTGCTCGACGTCGGTGATTAGCTCGATGGTTCCTTTGCCTTGGTACCGATAGTTTCGAACGCCCTCGCGCTGGTTGTATCCAGTGAAGGCGACGATGCGATCGGGCTCGCAAAGCTCGAGAAGGAGCTCGTCCGCAACTGGGCTCGCCGAGGCGATGCGTTGGTAGTCCCGGGGCTCGAAAACTACCCCCGAAGCATCTCGGATGGGGCGCGGGGCCGAGTCCTCCCCCTCCTCGGATGTAGTAGACGCCTCTCCCCATGGCACGATCGTGATCGCAATGGCGAGCGCCCCGAGCAGTGCGACGAGGTTGATCAAGGCCGTCCGCATGATCCTGCGATATCGCACGGGGCCGCGGGATCAAGGCGGCGCGCAGCCCGTGCACAGAGTGATAGACTTGTCGGGTCGGGAGCTGCTCACGGATA
>JAPUKT010000327.1 GCA_027295555.1 Deltaproteobacteria bacterium | reverse complement strand
CCTCGAGCGCGCGCTTCAGGGCATTGGCGTTCCATAGCGAAGGGGTGCCTCCGCCAAAGAACACCGACTTGAGCTCGCGTCCCTGCAGATCGGCAGCCCGGAAATCCAATTCGCGCAGTACCGCATCGGCATAGGCCTCGTGCGGGATCGTGTTTGCCTTGACGGGCTCGGTCGCGAAGTCGCAATAGGGACACTTCCGCGCGCACCACGGGAAGTGGAGGTAGACCGATGTCTGTTTTGGTTTGCCTGGTTCGCTTGACACGGGAGCTGCCGGGCAGGAGGTATACTCTCAAATAGGAGCTCGTCGCAGATGGCCTCCCCCGCGTTTCCTTCCCTCCGAATTACAGCCGACGCTCTCATCCCCCAGGGCTCGTTCGCCGAAGCTCAGGCGGCGTTTTTGCGGCCCCATCCAGAGCTCGTCGCGGACCTCACCCGCCTCCTCCGAGAGAAGAACACCGGAGTGGTTGCCCACTTCTACATGGACCCGGAGCTCCAGGGCGTGCTCTCGGCAAGCGACTGGCCCCACGTCCACGTGTCGGACTCACTTGCGATGGCCGACCGTGCGATCGCGATGGCCGAGCAAGGGGTGCGCACGATTGCGGTTCTCGGCGTCGACTTCATGAGCGAAAACGTCCGGGCCATGCTCGATGCTTCTGGCTTCAGGCACATTCCCGTGTACCGCGTGGCCTCCGAGCCGATCGGTTGCTCCCTCGCGGAGTCAGCGGAGGCGCAGGCCTACGGCGCGTACCTGATGGAGGCGTCCGAAACACCCCATTCGCTCCATGTCGTCTACATCAACACCAGCTTGATCACGA
This sequence comes from Deltaproteobacteria bacterium, assembly GCA_027295555.1. Taxonomy (GTDB): domain Bacteria; phylum Myxococcota_A; class Polyangia; order Polyangiales; family Houyiibacteriaceae; genus SG8-38. The sequence goes on along the minus strand of JAPUKT010000327.1, from coordinate 8,803 downwards.
AGGCCAAGGCCCATGCCCTCGTGCCGACGATCACCTGCACTTCGTCGAACGTCGTACAGACCGTGCTCCAAGCCGCCACCCAGGTGCCCGACGGCCACGTGTGGTTCGGGCCGGACACGTACATGGGGCAAAACCTCGCGGAAATATTTCGCACGATGTCCGAGATGACCGACCGGCAGATTCGAGCGGTGCACCGGCAGCACGATCAAGCATCGATTCGCGCGTTGCTGTCGCGCTTTCACTACTTCGAGCAAGGCACTTGCATCGTCCACCATATGTTTGGGCGCGAGGTCGTCGACAAGGTTCGCGAACACTACCCTGATGCGTTCGTGACGGCGCATCTCGAGGTGCCGGGCGAGATGTTCGCGCTTGGCCTCGAAGCACAGCGGCGCGGTGAAGGGGTCGTCGGCTCGACCTCCAACATTCTCTCGTTCGTGCTTGGCAAAGCCGACGAAGCGATCGCCCGTGGAGAGAGTAGCGAGCTCCGGTTCGTGCTCGGGACCGAGGCCGGCATGATCACCCCGATCGTCCGCCAGGTGCAGGACAAGCTCCGGGACTACGCCTCCGAAGGCGGCCCCGAGATCTCGGCGGAGGTCATCTTCCCAGTTGCGAGCGAGGCGATCGCGCAAGCGCCTGAAAGCGGACTTGGCATCGTTCCTGGAGTGGCAGCGGGCGAGGGGTGCTCGACCGCCGGCGGGTGCGCGACGTGTCCGTACATGAAGATGAACTCGCTTCGCGCCCTCATCGACTTGCTCGAGCGCATCGACAATGAGCCGGATTCCAACTTGGTTCCCTTCGAGCCGCGAAAGTACGTCCAGGAGATCAGCGGCCGCACCGCAGCCGACCTCGGCGGTGAGCCCATCCTCCACATGCGCGCCTTCCAGCGCGAGGGCAGGCTCCCAGACGCTCTGGTCGACGATGTGCTGACTCGCGGACAAACTCCCGCGGAAACTGGACCTTGACCGGGCCCCGAGCGTACTTAAGTTGCCCGCGCGGATCTAGCTACGGGACGTGATGGACAAGCCAGACTACTACGGGGTCCTCGGGGTTTCGCGCGAGGTAAGTGTGACCGAGCTCAAGAAGGCCTACCGAAAGAAGGCCCTCGAGCTCCACCCCGACCGCAATCCGGACGATCCGCAATCCGAAGAGCAGTTCAAGCTGTGCGCCGAGGCGTATGCCGTCTTGAGCGACCCCAACAAGCGGGAGCTGTACGACCGGTTCGGCCACGCGGGCTTGAGTGGTGGCGGTGCGCCCGGCTTTGCCGACATCGGCGATGTCTTCAGTCAATTTCAAGACATTTTCGGCGACATTTTTGGTGGCGGGTTTGGCTTCGGCGGCTTCGGCCGGCGACGTCGTAATCCAAACGCACCCAAGCGGGGCGCCGACATTCGTACCGACGTGGGCCTTTCGCTTCGAGACGCAGCATTCGGCACGAAGACTGAAATCGATCTATCGCATCCGTCTCCCTGCGAGGCTTGTCATGGCAACGGCGCGCAGGGGGGAGTCCTCGTGGGGTGTGCGACCTGCGGTGGGCGCGGTCAGGTGGCGCGCGCGCAGGGCGCATTCGTCATGACCACGACCTGTCCGACGTGTCACGGTCGCGGTACCCAGGCGAAAGCCGCGTGCGAAGAATGCCAAGGCGCCGGGCAGATCGACCTCGAACGGGTCGTGATGGTCAGCGTCCCGCGCGGCGTCGATTCGGGGCAAACCCTTCGATTGACGGGGCAGGGGCAGGCCGGCTCCCGCGGAGGCCCGCCCGGAGACCTGTACGTGACCGTGCACGTCGAGCAGGACGAGGATTTTCAGCGCGAAGGCTACGACCTCATCCATCGACTCTCGGTGACCTATCCGCAGGCCGCTCTCGGCACCAAGCTCGAAGTTCCCGTTCTCGATGAAGACGAAGACGCCACCACGACCTTGAAGGTTCCGGCAGGCACGCAGCCTGGCCAAACCCTCGTCATCCGGGGCGCCGGCGTCCCGATGCTCAAAGGCCGAGGCCGCGGCGACTTGATTTGCGTCGTGGAGGTCTCGGTTCCAAAGAAGCTCTCCCGCGAGCAAAAGCGCCTTTTGAAGGACCTTGACGGCACTTTCGACCAGTCCTGAGAAACGCTGGAGATCCGACCCCGCAAGGGTGTAGCCTAGGTGTCCATGTCTATGCTCAATCCGCTGTCTGGCCTCGACTCCTCTTTCCTCTTCCTCGAAACCTCACGCCAACCGATGCACGTGGGCAGCGTGCTCGTGTTCGAAGGGTCGATTCGATTCGACGACTTTCGCAACATGATGGCGGCTCGTCTACACATGGTGCCGCGGATGCAAGAGCGGCTCGTGATGGTGCCCTTCGGGATCGGCAAGCCGTACTGGGTCGAGGACCCGGACTTCAACATCGACATGCACCTTCAGCACGTGGCCTTGCCTCGGCCCGGTGCGTGGAAGGATCTACGCGGTCTCGCCGCTCGGATCTTCAGCGTCCCGCTCGACCGCACACGTCCGCTCTGGGAGATGACGTTCGTCGAAGGGCTCGACAACATTTCACAGGTTCCCCCAGGTTCCGTGGCGATGATCAGCAAGGTGCACCACGCCGCGATCGATGGGGTCTCTGGCTCGGATATGCTGGGCGCTCTGCTCGACACGACCCGGGAGCCTCGGGAGTTTCCACCACCGACGCCTCGCCACGTCCCGCCGATTCCGAACGAGCTCGAGGTCCTGAGGCACACCGGCCGAAAGATCGCGGGTAAGCCGAGCGAGCTCGTCCGAGTCGCCAAAGAGACATTCGCAGCGGTGAGCGCTACTTCGAAGACACAAAAGAAGCAGGGTTCCGATGCGCCTCCGGCTCCGATGACCGCGCCGGTCACGCCGTTCAACCACCTGATCTCCGGCCAGCGGATCTGGAACACGGCATTGCTCGAGCTCGATCGCGTCAAGGCGATCAAAGAAGTCGCCCAATGCACCTTGAACGATGTGGTGTTGGCGATTTGTGCGGGTGCGTTACGACGCTATCTCATCGATCGAGGCGAGCTTCCGCCCAAGTCCCTGGTCGCGATGGTGCCCGTGTCGACGCGACAAAAGGACCAACATGGTACGATGGGTAACCTGGTGTCGGGGATGATGGTGGAGCTTGCTACCGACATCGAAGACCCGGTGGAACGACTCAAGGCGTTGCAGCAAAACGCCAAGAGCGGCAAAGCGGTCGAGAAGGCGGGCGCGGCGCGCACGATGTCGGACCTCGCGGAGTTCATACCCTTTGGCTTGGCCAATCGCATGACGAAGCTCTATTCGCGCTTCAAAGTCTCCGAGCTGCACAACCCAATCTTCAACTTGGTGATCACCAATGTGCCCGGGCCGCAGCTCGACCTCTACATGGCGGGGCACAAACTCTTGGCTACGATGGGCATGGCCCCCGTGATGGACGGTATGGGCCTTCTCATCGCGGTGCTCAGCTACAACGGCGTACTTTCAATCAGCCCGACGTCATCGCCCGCGGTCATGCCGGACCTCGACAAGTTTGCCCGCTACCTCCGAGAGTCTGCCAACGAGCTCGAAGCTGCGATCGTGCCGAAACGCAAGGAGGCGACCTCCGAAACCAACGGCAAGGTGGCCAAGGAGATGCAGGTCTTCGTCGACAACATCCGGTCGATGCTGCATGACACGCCGCAAAACCAAGCTATCGGAAGCGGGCGATTCCAGCTTCGGATCACCGGGGCCGGCGAAAATGACTGGATGGTAGACCTCGCGGGCCGGAGCGTCACCGAGGGTGTGGGGGGTGCAGCCGACGCCACGTTGACGATCCGCGGCGATCATCTGAGCCAGATCCTCCATGGCGACCTCGACCCACAGATCGCATTCGTCCAAGGCAAGCTTCGAGTCGACGGTGACGTCAACAAAGCGATCGAGTTCGGTGCGTTGCTGCCACAGGTTTCGCGCTGAGCCGTCGCTATCGAATTGCGCTGTAGCGTAGTTGCTTTTCGCGGGGCAGTGCGGCGGGTAGGGCTGGGAGCTGTTCGTCGGTGAGCCACTGGTAGACCCCGTACGTCTGAAGCACGCGTCGAGTGTAGCGACGGGTTTCGTCGTAGGGGATCTCTTCGATGAACACGTCCAGCGAGCGCGTGGAGTCCTCTTCGAGCCAACGACGGACGGCGCCCTCGCCAGCGTTGTACGCAGACGGGACGAGGGCTGGGTTTTGCTCGAAGCGATCCCAGAGCCACGCCATGTAGGTCGCCCCAATCTTGAGATTGACTTCGGGTTTCTTGAGCGTTCGCGGTGTGGCTTTGACCCCGGCTTGCTCGGAGAAGCGCTTGGCCGTCGGCATGATTAGCTGGACCAATCCGTAGGCCTTTGCCCAGGACACCGCCTCGGGGTCGAACGAGCTTTCCTCGCGGGCGACGGCCCTGACGAAAGACGGTGGGATTCCGTGATCCTCGGCGACGTTTTCGATGAGCGGAGAAAACGCCTGTGGGTAGGTCGCCTCCCAGATCAACTTGCCTTCGCCTTTCGGGAGCAAGCCTTCAAAGTCTTCGAAGTGCGAGCGGATCACGCGGCTGAGCTTGGCATCGGCCCCCGCGTGTTGAAGCAGCACCGCGCCCACCACGGCCATCTCTGGGTCGACGTGGCGGCCGACCATGCGAAGCGCTTCCATCTCTTCCGATGCATAGGTCACGTCGCCGACGATCAGGAGCTCGGTCATGCGGCCGAACGCCGGGTCATCGAACTCATCACGCCATGCGAACACCATTCGCGACGGGCCGTCGCCCGCGCGCATCTCCGCGAGAATGGCATTGGCGCGATCGGGCATGATCTCGTGGAGGCGCCAAAGGGCCTGCTGTGCGTAGTAACGAAGGGGCCAGCGCTCCGCGATCTCCGCGTAAGCCTCGACCGCGTCGATCCGGCGGCCCATCAGGAAGAGAGAGCGCGCTCGCCAGTAATTGGCGCGACCCGTGATGCCCTCCTCGTGCTCGTCGCCGCCTCTCTCGACCAACTCATCGAAGTGGTGGAACGCCCTTTCATGTCGCCCGTTGCGAAGCTCGATCCACCCGAGCCGGAACAGCGCCCGCGGCCACATGTCGCCTTCGGGGTACCGCTCCCAAATCGAGGCCAATCGCGCGAGGGCGGCCTTGTCTCGTCCGTTTTCGAGCTCGGCAAGCGCCGCGCGGTAGCTTGCATCGTCGGCGAGCCGATGACCGGGGGCTTCCTTTTCGAGCTTTTCGAATTGGTCGATCGCGTCGTCCCAGCGACCGATGCGACCGTAAGCGCGGGCGGCGTAATATCGAGCCCACGCTCGCCTATCGAGCTCGATCTTGCTGCAGCGATCAGCGACCTCTTTCATGACCGGTGCGCCGCGTGTCCGCTCGCGATCCTGCAGCAGTGCGCGCCCTTGCTTGTACCGAGCGTCACACCAGACGACCGAGCCTGCCCTGAGATTGCGCACCACCCGCGCGAAGATTCGCTCGGCCTCGCGGTATCGTTTCGCGTTGTACAGGGCTTCGGCTTTTTCGAGGCGTTGCTTCGTCCGCCCACGCGGTGTGGCCGCCGGCGCTTTGGGCTTGCGATCCATCTGAATCTGCAGAGCGCCGGTTTCTTCCGAGGGTGCGATGCGGGTCTCGATCGACTGCGCGCGGTCGCGACCGGCCCAGTGGTCGGTGAGGCTTGCCACGATCGTGGCGGCGGCTTGTGGGTCCCGACGCTCGAGGAGCGCCGCGCGTCGAAGTTGCGCCCAACGGGCGAGCGGGTGTCGGAAGGTCCCCAGCGTATCGAGGTGGGCGATGGCGAGGTTCGTGTAGCCTTCCTCGTATGCGGCCTCTGCCGCCAGCCAGTGGAGCCGGCCCTTGTCCTGGGCGCTGGCCTGCGCCAACGCGGCCTCGGCGATCTCGCGCGCCCTGTCGGCGTTCCCCTTTTCGAGAGCACGGCGTGCTTGCATCACGGTCGATCGGTCAGACAGCTCGACGATCTTGGGGTCGAGCACCTTCGGTGGAGGCGCAGGGGTTTGCGCAACGGCCGGCTTCGGCTCTTTCAACGGTGGCCACACCTCACGGCGCACGTTCTGCTGCTGATGGCAGCCCATCAGCAACCCGAAGCAACACGCCAAGGGACAAATCCGCATCATTCTCAGCAACCCTAGTGAGTCCGCCGAGGTCGGGCAAGTTCACTCGCGAAGGCAGGTCGGTCGCCGCCGACCGGCGCCCATGATAAGGGGACGGGAAGTGAGCTACAGCCTTCAGATCGGCCTCCGGTACCTCGGTTCGAAGAAGCGCGCCGCCGTCTCGATGATCACCTTGATTTCGATCATCGGCGTCGCGCTCGGCGTGGCAGCGCTTTTGGCGGTCTTGTCGATCACGACCGGCTTCGAGGAGTCGTTCCGGGACAAAGTGCTCGGGGTCAATGCCCACGTCCTCATCCTCAAGTACGGGCGTGAGTTCAGGGAGTATCCCGAGGTCATCGATTCGGTAGGAAAAATGCCCGAAGTCGCCGGCATCGCTCCCTTCTCAATCAACGAGATGATGCTGACCAAAGGCGAGCGCCGTACCGTCGTGCTGGTCAAAGGCGTAACCCCCGAAGGCGTCAACACCGTCCTCGACCTCCCTCAACAAATGATCGCCGGTGATTTGGAGATGCTCCGCCGCCCCGGCGCCACCCCTACCCGCGACCCCCGCGTCATCCCCGAAGACGACTGGGACTGGCTCCGCAACCTAGGCGATAGTGCGGGAAACGAGGACAGCCCCCGCGATCAAAAAGAGGACCGTTTTCGAAAACGTCAAACGATCTGGGAGGAAAACCGAGCGCGCGAGGAAGCGCGCAAGCCGAATGTCGGCAAGGTTGCCGCGCCATCGGAGATCGAAGCGATATTAGGGGAGCTCGACGAGGACGACCTCGAGCTACCCGAGGACCCAAGCTGGGAAGCGGGCCTTTCGATGGGCGGAGGCCAAGAGCCTATCGAGGCGCTTCCCGCGATCATCGTAGGAAAAACCCTCGCGGCCGACCTCGGGCTCGAGGTGGGCGACCGGGTGCGGATGATCTCTCCGCTGGCGGCGCTCGGCATGACCCTTTCCGGAACCGGCTCAACCGCCACCCGTTCACGGGAGTTCCGGGTGATCGGCGTGTTTCAGGCCGGCTTTCAGGAGTACGACTCGGGGCTGGTCTACACCGACCTCTACGAAGCCCAACGGCTCTTCGACGAAGGCGACAACGTCACGGGCGTCGAGCTTCGCGTGTTCGATTTGGACACCTCGGAAGCGCTTGCCCGACGGATCGAGCAGGACCTCGGTGGCGCGTTCCACACGCTCGACTGGTCCGAGCTCAACCGAAACCTCTTCACCGCGCTCGAGGTCCAGAAGATCGCCCTCACGTTGGTCATCGCGACGATCATTTTCGTGGCAGCGTTCAATGTGATCGCGACCCTGATCATGATCGTCCTCGAGAAGAAGCGGGAGATCGCGATCCTCAAGGCGATGGGAGCCACCGACGCCACGGTGCTCGGCGTCTTCATGGTGCAAGGGGTCGTCATCGGAGTTGTCGGGACCGTGACCGGGGTACTCGTCGGCGGGGGGATCATCGCCTATCTCGATCGCATACGGTTTCCCCTCGATCCTAAGGTGTACCTGATCGACCACCTGCCGGTCGTTCTGAGCCCGAGCGTGTTCTTGGTGACGATCGGCATCGCGCTTCTCATCTGCACGGTCTCGACGATCGCCCCTTCTTGGTGGGCGGCTCGGATGCTTCCGGTCGAAGGCTTGCGTTACGAGTGATGCCTACATTGGAAGCGATGCCAAGATCTCTTCGGTCACGGTCCAAAGCCGCCTTGCGGCCTCGTCATCCTGCGCTGCCTCCGAGGGTTCGACGAGCTTCGATCTCGAGAAGTACTGTCCAGTGACCGATCCGAGCGCCGGCTCGGTGGCGAGGTACGTCAGAGCTTCAGCGCTTTGCTCCGGAGTGAGCAGAGTGGGGCGCATCAAGAAGAACAGCAAGCGTACGAAGGGGCTGGCTTCGGCGCGCAAGTTGCTGATCACCGCGCCCGGATGAATCGAGTTCACCGTTACCCCTCGGTCGGCGACCTTTCGCGCGAGCTCACGGGCAAACAGCTGGAGCGCTAGCTTCGATCGGGCGTACCCTATCCTCCCGCTGTACCCGTTTTCGAGTTGAAGGTCGTCGAAGTCGAGCCCGTTCCGGACCAAGCGATGCACACGCGAGCTCACGTTGATGATCCGCGCCGGCGCGCTTTCCAAAATCCGATCGAGCAGAAGCGTCGTCAGCAAGAACGGCCCAACATAGTGTGTGGCGAAATTCATCTCGAGGCCGTCGACGGTAGCCCGACGCTTTGCTTGCACCGTGCCCGCGTTGTTGACCAACACGTGAAGGTGAGGCTGTTCCTCGAGAAAACGACCGCAGAAGTCTCGCACCGATTGCATCGATGTGAGATCGAGCTCCATCGGGTGGACCCGCTTGTCCGTGTCTCTTTCGATCTCATCGGCGGCGTGCCTGCTCCGTTCAAGGCTCCGCGAGGTGATCACGACTTCGGCGCCCCTTTCGGAGAGCGCTTTCGCCGTCGCCCGTCCGATCCCGGAAGAGCCGCCGGTGATCAAGACCGTCTTGCTTTCGATTTCCCACATCGTTGAGCTCGACGGACCCGAGCTTACTAAGAGCGCTCCTTCAAATCACGAACGAACTGATGCTTGACGCGCTAGCCCGGGCAAGCTACCAAAAACGTCCTCTTGCGGGAGTAACTCAGCGGTAGAGTGCAACCTTGCCAAGGTTGAAGTCGAGAGTTCGAATCTCTTTTCCCGCTCCACGAAATCATTACGCTTCGCCCCCGTCG
>JAPUKT010000326.1 GCA_027295555.1 Deltaproteobacteria bacterium | reverse complement strand
CGCCGAGCGGGAGTACGACGTCCGAAAGCGTGATGCCGATTTTGCGAGGCGTTTCCGAGCGACGGAGCATGCGGTTTGGGAGACGGCCAGCGCGATCGTGGAAGGCGCGGGAGACGCTCTGACCGAAGCAGCCGTGGGGCCAGCGGTCGTCGACGCTTCGCCCGATGGGAGCGCTTTGGTTCTTGGGAACAGCCTCCCCATCCGGGACGTCGATCGGTGGGTCCCTCCACGTGACAAGCGCCTTCGTGTATTCACACAACGCGGCGTGAGTGGCATCGACGGGCTCGTCTCGGCGACCGCGGGAGTTGCGTCGTGTGAGCAGAGCGCGACCACCCTATTGGTCGGTGACGTCAGCTTCTTGCATGACGTGAATGGGCTCGAGCTCGCATCGCATGCATCCAGACCGTTGGTCGTCGTCGTCATCAACAACGGTGGCGGACGCATCTTCGAGCAGCTTCCCATCGCGCGGCAGGGCAAGGAGGCTTGGCTCCGCTATTTCACGACACCCCATCAGGCAAACCTCGCGGGCGCGGCATCGGTCTATGGATGCCGCTTCCATGCCGCGACCACCGTGACGGAGCTCGGCCATGCGCTCGAGGCGGGATATGCGTACGAGGGCTGCACGGTGATCGAAGCGACCGTCCCCCCGGGGAGCGCGCTCGAGCAGACCGAGTTACTCGCTTCCCGCATCGAGCGAACGTTTCAGCCCGAGGTGTCTTGATGTGGATGCTTCTCCACGGCTTCACGGGGTCGCCCCGAAGCTGGGAGCGCGTCGTGAAAGCAGCTGATTTTCAGGACGAACCCGAGCGGCCGTTCTTGATGGGTCACGGCGTCGATTGGAATCGCGAGCGAGTCACATCCTTCGAGGAGGAGGTCGCTCGCCTCTCAGCGTTCGCGTCGGCTCTGGCGCACCCGCGATACCTGTGCGGCTACTCGATGGGGGCCCGCGTCGCTCTCGGGATGCTCGCAAGCGGATCGGAGCTTTTCGAGGCTGCGGTGCTGATCGGCGTGGATCCAGGCCTCGACAACGCGGAGGCTCGCGCGGAGCGTCGTGCAACCGATGCTGAAAGAGCGCGTGTGCTTCGCACGGAAGGCCTCGAAGCGTTCGTCGACGCCTGGGAAGATCAGCCACTTTTTACCAGCCAACGAGGCTTATCTGCGGATGTTCTCGACGCGCAGCGGGAGATACGACTCGGTCACGAGGCCGAGGGCCTCGCCGCCTCTCTCGAAGTTCTCGGGCTTGCCGAGATGCCGAGCTATGCGGCGGCGCTTTCATCACTCGACATCCCGATCACGCTCATGGCGGGCGGGCGCGATACCAAGTTCGCCACGATCGTGCGAAACCTTTCCTCGCGGACGCATACGGGCCGCATCGTCGACGGGGTAGGGCACAATGTCGTGCTAGAGGCGCCGCACGCGGTTGCGACGGCTTTGAAGACCATGAAGCGACGAGCGCATGGGTGAGGTGGTGGCACCGGGTTCCGTACGCGCATGGGCGCTTGCGGCGCGGCCAGCGACACTCACAGCGGCCTTCGCTCCCGTTGCGGTTGGAACTGCCTGCGCGTTGGGTGTCGGCGCCTTCCGTTGGGATGCAGCGCTTGCAGCCCTCATCGGGGCGTTTCTGATTCAAATTGCCACGAACTTCGCCAACGATCTCTTCGATTTCCAGAAGGGCGCGGACGACGAGGAGCGCCTCGGCCCAACCCGAGCCGCCCAGGCGGGGTTGCTCACCGTCGAGCAACTTCGAAAGGGGATCGCGCTGACGCTGCTGCTGGCCCTCGGGGTGGGGGTGTACCTAACCTGGGTGGCAGGGCCGTGGGTGGTCGCCATCGGCCTGTCGTCCATCGTCGCAGGTCTCGCGTATACAGGCGGCCCGTTCCCGCTCGCCTACAACGGCCTGGGCGACGTGTTCGTGATGGCCTTCTTCGGCTTCGTCGCGGTGTGCGGCACGGCGTTCGTCCAGGCGCAGTACGTACCTGACCTCGCCTGGGTGGCTGCGGTTCCCATGGGCGCTTTGGCGACCGGTATCCTCGTGGTGAACAACGTTCGTGACTTCGAAGGGGATGCGCGCGCCGGAAAACACACCCTCGTCGTTCGCTTCGGAAGAGACAGTGGCGTGAGGGAGTACGTCGTGCTCTTGATCGCGTCCTACGCGACCCCAGTCGCCTTGTGGCTGATGGGTTGGACCACGGTTTGGGTGTGCCTTCCGCTCGTGACTGTGCCTTGGGCGGCTCGTCTGGCGCAGTCGGTGGCACGCGATCGTGGCGTTGTGCTCAACCAAACCCTTGCCGGCACGGCGAAGCTTCTTTCGGTGTTTGGCGTTCTATTTGCGATTGGGATGGTCCCGTGATCCTGCTTCATGCGCAGGTGGACGTCATCGAAGGGAGCTTGCCTGGCGTGCTCGTGGGCGCGGCCACCGGCCTTTCCGAACGGACCTTCGCCGTTCTGACGCTCACCGACGACAACGGGATTGCGGGGGTCGGGGAGGCTTCACCTCTTCCTGGCTACTCGCCCGACTCGATTGACGACGCCGCGGAGGAGCTCCAAGACCTCATCGACCATCCAATCGAGGTTGACCAAGCCTTGGCGCCACGTGCACTGCTCGATCGAATGGCCGAGGTGCAGCTCATTCAGAGCCCGTCGGCGCGCTTCGCCTTGGAGTCGGCGTTACTCGACTGGCTGGGAAAGGTGCGGGGCGCGCCCGTGCATGCTCTTCTTGCCATAGGCGTAGTCCGATCGATCCCGATCGCGGATCTGGTCTTGGAAGCAGACCCCGCACGATGGCCGGACCACGTCCACCACCTGTGCGCCGATGGAGCCACACATATCAAGCTCAAGATCGGCTCAGCGCTCGATCGGGAGGTGGCAGCGCTTCAAACCATTCGTGACGCACACCCGGGATTGAAGATCCGGCTCGATGCGAATCGTCGAATCGACATCACCGATCTGCGTCGGCATGCGGGGACGTTGGCATCCTTGGATCTCGAGCTGATCGAGGAGCCCGTTCCCGCAAGAGACTGGCTCGAGGCGGTGTCCCTTCCGCTTCCCCTCGCGCTCGACGAAACCCTGAGGGACGAAGCGATGTCGCGACAGTTGCTGGGGGAGGGCCACATTCGTGCGGTGGTGATCAAACCTGCGGTGTTGGGTGGGGTAACCGCCGCTCTCGACTTGGCGAAGATCGCCAGGGAGCATGGCGCTCAGCTGGTATTGTCCCATACGTTCGACGGTCCAATCGCAAGAGCCGCCACCGCAGAGCTCGCGCTTGCGCTGAAATCCGAGCTCGCCGCCGGTTTGGGCTCCCATCCCGCACTCGAGCTCTGGCCGCCTCATCGCATTGCCGCAATTCATGATCGAGAGATTCGCCCGCACGTCGTGGCAGGGCTCGGCCTCGAATTCGAGGAGTCGTCCGATGCGTGAGCTCAGCGTGCTTGCGGCGGCAAGCGAGCATCCGAGCCGAGACTGCCTCGTGACAGACGGTCGCGTGTGGTCCTACGCCGAGGTCGCCGATCAAGCCCGGCGTGCCATCGCAGACCTCATGCGCCGCGGCGTGAAACTCGGCGATCGGGTGGCCTTGTCGCCTGGCGTCGACCTCGACTCGGTCGTTTGGCTCTATGCGCTTTTCGAGCTCGGGTGTCCGGTGGTCTTGCTGCACCCGCGTCTGACCGCGTCCGAGCGTACTGTGATCCTAGAGGAGACGCAGCCGATCCACGTGGTCGCGGAAGCCATCCCGCTCGATGTCGTTTTCGGTGTATCCGACATGGAGCCCGTGCCACCGGATCGGTGCCTCGCGGTGACCTACACATCAGGGACAAGAGGAGCTCCACGCGGCGCAATCCTATCCCAGCGTGCGTTCGTCGCTTCCCACGACGCACACTCGGCGAACCTGGGGTGGACGTCGACCGACCGTTGGCTGCTTTCCATGCCGCCTGCCCATGTCGGCGGCCTTTCCATCCTGACTCGTTCCTTGATCGCCAGGCGTTGCGTCGTCCTCAGCCCAGGCCCCTTCGACGCAGCGCAGATTATCCAGGCGTTGGACGAGCATGACGTGACGCTTCTGAGTGTCGTTCCAACGATGTTGGGTCGGCTTCTGGCTTGTCAGGAACCTCGATGGGACGGAGGTCCGGCGCTTCGGGCAGTCCTCGTCGGGGGGGCATCCTTCCCGGACGCGCTTCGAGCAGAGGCGAGAGCGAGGGGTATTTCTGTCTTGGCAACCTATGGCTGCACCGAGGCGTGCTCGCAGGTGGCGACGCAGCGCCTCGATCAAAGCGGCCAGCCGGGGTCCGGGGCCCCATTGCAGGGTGTGAAGCTTCGGATCGAGAACGGAGAGATTCAAGTGTCCGGCCGAACGCTGATGGACGGCTATGTGCCGGAGGCTGAGTCCGATTCGACCTGGACGGCCGATGGCTGGCTTCGCACGCACGACGCTGGAGAGCTCCGCCCAGACGGACAGCTCGTCGTGACCGGCCGACTCGATGACCTCATCGTGACGGGTGGTGAGAACGTCGCGCCCCTGGAGATTGAAGCCCTCCTCGAATCGGTGCCCGGCATTGCGGGCGCCTGCGTTTTCTCGGTGCCACACGAGGAGTGGGGCGAGGAGGTGGTTGCGGCGGTCGTCACGGGGCCCTCGGGGTTCGACCGCGTTACGCTCAACCAGCGCCTCGTCGAGCAACTTGCGTCTTACAAGCGCCCCAAGCGAGTCGCCATTGTCGAGTCATTGCCGCTCAATCCGTCCGGCAAGATCGATCGCGGCCGAGTGAAGGAGCTGTGCAAAGACGCGCTCGAACCGATCTAGGGCCTCGGCTCCTGGGGATTTTCTGGTAGGGTCCATCCCTCCAGGGGATTCCATCATGGCAGATCAAATCAGCGCCTCACACATTCTTTTGATGTACGCGGGCTCCGAGCGGTCGTCCGCTACGCGCAGCAAAGAAGAGGCGCAAGCGAAGATTGTGGACATCGAAAAGCAACTGCAAGACGGCGCCGACCTTGCAGCCCTCGCGCGTAAACACTCCGACTGCGGGTCTGCGGCGGCCGACGGGGATTTGGGTACCTTCGGGCGGGGACAGATGGTCAAGCCGTTCGAAGACGCCGCGTTCGGCCTCGAGGTTGGTGGCATGAGCGGGGTCGTCGAGACCCCCTTCGGCTACCACATCATTCGCCGCACGGGCTAGAGCGGGCCCTTTCGTACTCGTACGCGGGCGTGACCGTGAACGCGGTCGCGACTGGGTTCGCATCCTGGGTAGGAGCTTAAGAGAGGGGGGAAACCGGGTGCCGGTTTCGTTCATGGGTCGTTGACCTATCTTTCCGGTCGCGTTCTCGAACCCCGATCTCGGTCGCTGGCAGTGTCACGGACACTCAGCCTCCCGGCACCTCATCGGTTCGCACGAGTCCGTAGCGCTTCCAGCCCGTCCGAGCGAGCCAGGTGCGGGGCTCGGCACAGGGCGGCGGGCCGGTCGCCCGAAAGACGTGGCCCACGGGTTGCCCCGAGCCAAACGGATCAAC
>JAPUKT010000325.1 GCA_027295555.1 Deltaproteobacteria bacterium | reverse complement strand
AAGGTCAAGGGCGTGATCCCGGGTGGAATGTCGATGCCCATCCTCCCGGCAAGCGAGCTCGACGTCCCCATGGCGAACGAATTCCTGCGCGAGAAGAAGACGATGCTCGGCACCGGTGGAATCATGGTGATGGACGAGACGACGTGCATGGTTCGAGTGGGAGTCGTGATCAGCGGGTTCTTTCGCGAGGAGTCCTGCGGCCAGTGCACCCAGTGCCGCGAGGGAACGGGTTGGATGAACAAGATCGTGAACCGCATCGAACGCGGCGCTGGGTTGCGGGAAGACCTCGACCTCCTGCTCGACGTGGCCGGGAAGATGGAGGGACAGACGATCTGCGCGTTTGCGGACGCAGCGGCCTGGCCTGTTCAGGGCCTGCTGCGCCATTTCAAGAGCGACTTCGAGGAGCACATCCGGCAGCGAAAGTGCCCTTTCCCGGAGAGCTTTGAGCTGTAATGCCGACCTTTAGCATCGACGAGACCGAGATCGAGTTCGCTGCGGGTCAATCCATACTCGAGGCGCTCGACGACGCCGGTTTGCTGATGAACGGCGTCGACGTCCCGCACTACTGCTGGCATCCCAAGCTCGCCGTCGATGGCTCGTGCCGACTCTGTCAGGTCGAAGTGGAGGGGATGCCCAAGCTGCAGATCGCGTGCAATACCCCGGCGCTCGACGGGATGGTCGTGCGCACGAAGACCGAACGCGTGAGCGCGGCGCGCGAGGGTGTGATGGAGCTCCTGCTCGTCAACCATCCCCTCGACTGTCCGATCTGCGACCAGGCTGGCGAATGCAAGCTACAGGACTACGCGTTCGAGTACGGCGTCGCCGGGTCGCGGAGCCGCGAGCCCAGGCGTGCGCTGGCGAAGAACGTTCCGCTCGGTCCCACCATCGTCTTCGATCAGGAGCGCTGCATCCTGTGTCGACGTTGCGTGCGATTCTGCCGCGAGATCACGAAGACCGACGAGCTCGCCGTCGTTGGCCGCGGGGACCATTCCGTGATCGAGACCTATCCGGGAAAGCCCCTCGACAATGCGTACTCGATGAACGTCGCCGACATGTGTCCGGTCGGCGCCCTCACCACTACGGACTTCCGCTTCGCGATCCGCGTCTGGTTCCTGGAGGATGTCCCGGGCGTGTGCACCGGGTGTGCGACCGGTTGCAACATCCACCTGAGCGTCGCGAACAACAAGGTCTATCGCTACCAGCCCCGTCGCAACGACGACGTCAACGACACGTGGATCTGCGACGCCGGTCGCATGAGCTACAAGGAGATCGGCGCCGCCGATCGCATCGAGTCCGCCTCGGTCAGGAACGATCACGGGCTTGAGCCCGCCACCTTCGAGGAGGCGATCACGGCCGCCGCGACGCGGCTATCGGCCATCCTCGAAGCCAAGGGACCCAGTGTGATTGCGGGAGTGGCAACGGCCCACGCCACGAACGAGGATCTCTTTACCTTCCGCCGGTTCCTCGATGCGCTGGGCGCCGACATCGCCGGGGTCGCGGTCAAGCGCGGTGCCTCCGATGATCTTCTCATCGAGGCGGAGAAAGGTGCCAACGCCGCCGGTGCGCGGGCCTTCGGTTTCGGTGAAGCGGCGGCCGTGATGAAGCAGATCCGCAGCCGGAGTGTCGACGCCGTCATCTGCCTCGGTCACGACATTCTCGAGGACGAGCTGCTCGGTGACACGGCGGAGCTCGTCGGGCTCGACACACTGATCGTTCTCGACACACGGCAGTCGGCGCTTCTACGCGTGGCCCATGTGGTGTTCCCTGCGCGTCACGCGGCGGAGAAGTGGGGCACGCTCACGAATTTCGAAGGCCGGGTTCAGCGCGTGCAACCGGCAGTGACGTCCCCCTCCTATGCCCACGCCGAGGGCTTCGTACTCCAGGCGTTGGGGCGAGCGCTCGCTCTCGACGGCTTCGACGTTCCCTACGACGCGCGCGCGGTATCGCAGGCGATGGGGCGCAAGGTGCAAGCCTTCGCGGGAATCGACATCGATTCCGTCGGCGATCAGGGCCGGCCGCTCCTGGGCGCGGACTCGCCGCTTCCGGGGGACGCGCGAACCCGATGACCGAAGCGATCGTCATGACCGTCGTGATCCTCGGTGTGGTGGTCGGGGCGTTCGCACCGATCATTACCTGGATCGAGCGAAAACAGAGCGCTGTCATGCAGGATCGCATCGGGGCCAACCGCGCCGACATCGCGGGCATCACGGTGATCGGCCTCTTTCACCCGATTGCCGACGTCCTCAAGCTTCTCAGCAAGGAGGATGTAGTGCCCACCGGGGCCAACCGCATCCTCCACATCCTGGCGCCGGTCATCGCTGCGGTGCCGGCGATCATCGCGTACGGGGTGATCCCCTTCGGCTCGACCTACACCTTCGGCGCCGAAACCATCAGCCTCGTGGTTGCGGATCCCGACTGGGGCCTTCTCTACATCTTCGCCATTGGCTCCATCGCGACCTACGGAACGGTGATCGCTGGATGGGCATCCAACAACAACTGGTCACTGCTCGGAAGCCTGCGCGCCTCGGCCCAGATGATCTCCTACGAAGTCACCATGGGGCTCTCGGTGGTGGGCTGTTTCATGGTTTTCGAGACGTTGAAGCTCACCGATATGGCGCTCGCCCAGGACACGACGTTCCGGCTCTTCGGCTTCCTCGAGGGTTTCGTCAATCCCGCGATCTTCTCGTGGCTGTCCGTCTTCCAGCTGCCGCAGTGGGGCATCATCCTTCAGCCTCTCGGCTTCATCATGTTTCTGACCTGCATCATGGCAGAGAACAAGCGCCCGCCCTTCGACCTGCCTGAGGGCGAGTCGGAGCTCATCGCCGGCTATTTCCTCGAGTACTCGGGTATGCGATTCGGGCTCTTCTTCATGTCGGAATTCATCGGGGTCGTGGTGATCGCGGGCATCATGACGACGCTCTTTTTGGGCGGCTGGTCGGTTCCCTGGCTTCCCCAGGAGACCATTGTTGCATTCGTAGCCCACGGTTACGGGCCCTTCGCTGGCTTTGGCGAGGGCTTCGCCAACGGACTGTGCATGCTCATCCACTTCGTCACCTTCTTCGCGAAGGTGCTCGTGATGATCTGGCTGCAGATGGCGCTGCGCTGGACGTTGCCCCGTTTCCGCTACGACCAGGTCATGGACCTGTGTTGGAAGATCATGCTGCCGCTCTCGCTCGTCAATATCTTCCTGACCGGTGCGGTGATACTCATGGTGAAGGGGTAGGACGTGGAGACGCCGGTCAT
>JAPUKT010000324.1 GCA_027295555.1 Deltaproteobacteria bacterium | reverse complement strand
GGTAGGTATCGTCTCCGAGGTCAAAGCGATGGATCAGGGCACCGTTGCTCGTGATCTCGATGATGAAGGATCCCGAAGTGAACTCCAGACGAAAGTCGTAGGTGACGTTGCCTGCCCAGATCATCTCGACGTTGCTCAAGGTTACGGTATTTGTCGTATCGACTGAGCCCCACAGATCGGCCCCATCGGGGTCGCCGCCCCCCGCGACGTTGATGACTCGCACGGACATGTCGGCCTCGGCGAGAGGCCAGCCAAAGAACGTCGCGGGCTCGCTCTTCCAATCGAAGAGGTAGAAGTTGCCGCGTCCCTGATAGCCGAACACGAAACCCATGAAGTCGGGACTCACGCCGGCGCCCATCGTGCCGGTAACAACACCCTCAGTCAGCTGGGTGTCTGACAGGAATATCGATGCGTCAGCGTTGACCGATTGGGCGACAAACCCGCCACCGCCGCACGCGGTCCACACGGCATCGGGCTGCGCCCCGAACTCGTACTGCACGACCTCCCAACTGGCGAATTCGGCGCTCGAACCGAAGGTGAGAGCGGCGCGCACGCGCAGATAGTCCTCGACCAATGAACGCTGGCCGGCGCTCAGCACGCGGTCGTAGACCAGCAGCTCGACAAGATCTCCCTCGAAGCCGAAGGAACCACTCGAGTAGTTGCCGATAACGAAGGTAGACCCGTTGGCCGAGTACCCCTGCGTAGCGTCTGTGTCGAGGATGAGCTCCTGGGACTGGTACAGGTCGTGGGAAGTCGAAGCTCCGTCTCCGTACACCTGCGACACGACCTGCCACTGGCCTCCGGGAATGCAGGTGGTCCCCGGGAAATTGCCGATTGCTCCGTCGTAGTGGTACGCGAGTTGGCCGTTGCGGCGGGCGAGGGTCATCTGGGAGCCGCTCGTACCGGGAGTGCCGATCGTGTAGACGTAGTGGTTCGACGACGAGAGAGGGGTGTAGCGAAAGAGCGAAAAGATAGTGGCTTCGCTGAGGTTGCCTCCGACGGAGCCACGCAGCTCGGTGGGGCCGCTGAATCGGATCGCGGGCAAGCCGTTGACGGCCCCGGTCGCAAACTCGGGGCTGTCACTCGGGATTGGCGGGCCGAAGTCGTGTCCGTTGCCCGATTGGTCTTCCCACAATCCAACAAGGCTGCCGGTCTCGACCACTCCCTCGTCGGACTTGAGCCAGAGGAGTGGATTCGCGACGGGAGCGCCAGCCAGGACCGATTGCGCCGTGAGGGCGGCTGCCGCCACCACAGCGAAAACGCTCGATCGTTTCATGTACTCCCCCTCCCGAATCTGTCGGTACGTTGTTTCGCATCCTACCGTACGCGTCGCGTGGATCGCCGCGAGCTGTCCGGTCGACCAGGTCGCCTTGGTCCTGACCCGGAAGAGACGAGATCGATGATGGAGGTCGTGTCTGTATGATCGGTCCAACCAGGCTCATGTCGAGTCCGTGAAAGGAGGAGCAGATGCTCGTACCCTTTGCCTGTGTCATCGTTGGCTCGCTGCTGCCCTACGTGTGGGGCATTGTTGACGACCTGGAGCGCAGGAAGACCCTCGGCGGTCGCGATGACCACCACCCCCGAGTCCAGGCGCAGAAGCTCGAGGGGAGAGCCGCTCGCGCCCTTGGCGCTTCGCAGAACGCGTTCGAGGGGGTTCCGATCTTTGCCGCCGCAGTCCTGATGTGCGCTTTCGCGGGCGCCGCGGGAACCGCGGTCACCGCCGTTTCGGTGGTCTGGGTCGTGGTGCGCTTCCTGCACGGCTTCGCCTATCTCGGGGACAATCCGAAGCTACGTGGACCGATGTTCGGCCTCGGAGCGCTCTCGAACCTGGCTCTCATGGGAATGGCGATCCGCGCGCTGATCTGACGATCCCGACTCATGAGTCGGCAGCAAGGATTCGGTAGAGAAAAGCAAGGTTGTTGATCGTGACAGCCAAGCAGAGGCCCAGCAAGAGTCCCCTCAGGATTCTCTGTTCGCGCGACAGGCCGTGGTCGTTGTCCCCTCGCGCGTAAAACGCGAACGCGAACAGCCCGACCAACGCGAAGGCATAGTGGGCTCCGTACAGGTGCTCGTAAGAGGCGCCGTAGAACATGTGAAGGCACACGTTGTATGCGAAGTACAGAGCAAAGACGACGAACGGACGGTTCGCGTACCGACGATCCTTGTAGACGACGTAGAGACTCATGCCGACGAAGGGCAGGTAGAGCAGGAGAGCAGGGAACCAAGTGATCGGGATCGCTTGCAGGTCGAGGCCGTACCTGTCTCCGGTGCCGTGGGGGTTGTCGACGATGGCGGGCGCGATGACGGAGTGGACCAGAAAGTAGGGCAGGCGCTCGCCGACGAACGAGAGCGGATGCTCGAACACTTCGTTGCTCAGGAATCTCGCGTGAGAGCCAAAGAAGTCAGGGGAAGCGAACGCGGTGAGTCGGGGGTAGAGCGACGCCTGCATCGCCAAGCCCGCGACCAGCATCGCAACCGTCAGCCCTGCGAACGCCAAAGCGAATTGCAGCTGTTGTCGTTTCGGGTGGCTCCAGAATCGGGCCCCCAACCACAGTAGGCCGAAGACTCCGTTGGTGAGCGTGATACCCGCAGAAAAGAAGGTCACGACAGCGAGTGCGCCGACGAATCTGCGGTCGGATTCGATTCCCAGGAAGACCAGCGGCATGAGTACCAGGCTCGCAAAGGCGTAGATGAAGGTCTCGGGCAGCGAGCCATAGAGAAGATGCACCGTGCTGACGCCAAGCAGCGACGAGTACGTCCAAGCGAGGTGCTCGGGGAGGCCGAGCTGCCGAAGCACCGCGAGAAACGCAATCAAGCCCGCTGCTGCAAAGAAGGCGTTGAAGGCGATGGCCACGTGCGCGCCACCGAACGCTCGAGCCAGCGGCGTCCCGATGGGCCGAAAGAACAGCGCGAACAGCGGATGGGCAAGCTGACGATGCTTGGGAGGAACGTACCGCGGATCGGTGAGCGTGCGGGCGATCTTGGGAGAGTCGATACTGAGCCACTCTGTTCGGAAGATGTGGGTGGATCGAGCCAGGGTCTGGCCGATAGTGAAGTAGAACAAGAAGAGCAGCACGAACAGAGGCAGGATTCTCAGGCACCG
>JAPUKT010000323.1 GCA_027295555.1 Deltaproteobacteria bacterium | reverse complement strand
CGGGTTCATGGAACCTCGGCCTCTCCCGATGTTTCGTTCCGCGTCAAGCCTGGGGAGCCAAACCCAGCCCTCAGAAAAACGATTCTATTGCATGGCCAGAAGCAGCTCCCTCAGTTGTTCGTGATCGACGTTCTTCCCGAGGATCACGCCCTCGCGATCGAGCAGCACGTTGAAGGGCAGCGAGCGCACGGCGAACGACTGGGCTGGCGCCGTGTCGAAACCCTTGATGTCGGAGAGGTTCGTCCAGGGCAGGCCGTCCTGCTCGATCGCGGCGACCCAGGCCTCACGGTCGAACTCGAGCCCGATACCCACGATCTCGAACCCGTCGCCACCGAACTGCTCGTAGAGACCGACGAGCGTGGGATTCTGCTCGCGGCACGGACCACACCAGGACGCCCAGAAGTCGATCAGCACGAGCTTGCCTCGCATCGCATCGATCGACACCACCGCACCGTCGAGAGCCGGAAGCTCGAATCCGGGCACTGACGCGCCTACCGCCACTTTAGATAGACGGTCGAGGCGTCCTCGCAACAGACGGACGTATTGCGTCTCACGAAGCTCCGGGGCGAGAGCCGCGACCAACGGAGCCAACTCGGCCACATCCATCTGGTTGGCCAGGTAGCGCACGGCGATGAAGGAGGAGAGCGGGGACTCGGGATTGGCCAGCACGAAAGCTCGCATGAATTCCTTGCGGCGCACCTCGCCCGTTTCGAGTGCGGACTCGAGCAGCATCACTCGTGCCGGGTCGTCTTTCTTGCCGGCCTTCTCCAGTTGCTCCTCGATGCTCTCGATGTCCGCGTCGAGCGAGTCGATCTTCTCCCGAAGCTCCGTCCACCGATCGTGGAACGCCGAACCGCTGATCTCGACGTCGTCGCCCGCCAGCCGGATCTTGACTCGGGAGTTGTCGAGGAAGATGGGGATCTGCGGAACGTCGCCCACCTTCAGCCAGATCATTTGAGGCTCATCGAGGCGGCCACGGAGCTCGAAACGTCCTTCGCTGATCGCGCTCGAGCCGATCTTCTCGAACGTGAAGCCGACGTAACGCCCCGCTGCATGCAAGGTGACTTCACCCTCCTGCATTCCCTCGACCTCCCCGCTCAGGACGAAGCCCGGAGGATCCTCCGCGCTCACGATCGTGACGAGAGCCAGAGCGGTCAGAACCAGTACGCGCTTTCCCATGCAACCTCCTGGGCGAAGAAATGTCCGCAGGGACCGTCGGCCCCACCCCAGAGTAACGAACAATGCCGGATTTGGTTGCCTTTAACGTCACATCTGGGGAGCCATTTCCGGTCATGACGCTGTTACTTCGGCGAACAAGCGCTTATCCTTGCTGTTCTGGTCGATGGGGAAACCAAGGGAGGTCGGTGATGGATCTGCAAGGTTTCGCACGACCGATGTTGCTCTCCATCATCATGATGGTGGGCTGTGCAGGCAACGGCGCGGTCCCGGTTCCCGAGATGCCGTCGCAGGGCGCCGCGATTCCGCTGCCGGACGATCCCCATCGCCAGTTCGATTTCTGGCTCGGCGAATGGGACGTGCAGAACAAGCACCTTCGTGAAGGCGACTGGAACGACAGCGGCACGGCCGTGGCACTGATCCAGGCGGTGGTCGACGGCGGCGCGGTGCTCGAGCAGTGGAACGGTGAACTGCGCGGCGACCCGCTGATCGGCTTCAGCTTGCGTGCCTACGATCCCGAACTCGGCAAGTGGCCGGTCTATCTCAACTGGCACGGAGGTCGGCCCGGAGGCTTCGGCTTGATGATCGGATCCCGTAACGGCGAAAGCATGGAACTGTTCCCACCCGACAGCAACACCTCGCGCTACACCTTTTCGCTGGTGCACGAGGACAGTTGCCAGTGGAACCAGGCCCATCCCACCGAGGACGGTGGTTGGACCACCGACTGGGTGATGCAGTTCACACGACGCCAACCACCCTTGGCGGTCGATGCGTCGAACGCGCCGATCCGACAGCCGCCCGACTCTGCAGCCGGCTTTGCGCAGACCCGGCAACTCGACTTTCTCATCGGAGCGTGGTCGGGCACCGCAACCGAACTCGCCGCGGACGGCTCGGAGCAACAGGGAGCGGCGCAGGCGCGTGTGTCGAGCATGATCGAGGGGTTCGGTCTGCTCCAGTTCGTCGACTTAGGCTGGGGCGCCAAGTACTTTGCCGCTCTGGGTCATGACGGCGGCGCAGAGGCGTGGGTCGCGCTTTCCGCCGACAACCGCAGCGACGGCATCTTGCGCCTGGTGGGCGAGATTGCCGACCGAACGGTCACGTTCAGCGCCGACACGCCTGAAGGAGAGGTCGTCGAGCGTTGGTCCTGTGACGGTGACCGTTGTCGGTGGGTACGTTCGGTACACCTCGATGGTCGTATCGTCGCCCGTGTCACCGCCGACCTCGAACGCGACGAGTGACTGTCGCAAACCCCTAGGCGCCGAGCAGCTGTTTCAACAAAAACTCGGTGGCTTCACAATCGTGTTTGTTGTGGTTTCGCAACTTGGTTGCCGCGGCCTTTCCACTCGTTGCCCACTTCTCGTAATGCGTCTTTGAGACGGCCTGCTCACGCATCGTACTGATCCACTTTCCGACGAGGCCCGGCCCATATCCCTTTGGACGCGGGAGGCCAAGATCCGCGGCAAGCAACGTCAAGAGGCCGAACGCCTTCGACTTGAGCTTCGTCTTGGTCGTCTTGGGCGTCTTGGGATTCTTCCAGCGTTGCTCAGTTTTGCGGAACTCATTGAATCGGGCTTCGTGGACCTCCTTGGCCGGGATCTTGAGGTCGAAACCGATGCCGTCAGGGGCGTAACCCCCTTCGCTGAAAATTGTCTCCTCGTGCGAACTCCAGAACACGACTCTCCGAGAATGCAGCTGCGCGATCTGAAGCGTCATCGCTAGAAAACCATCCAGGGACGCAAACGGAATTTCTTTTGACTCTGCAAGACCCTGGAAGACAGGATCCAGCACCCAGAACGCGTACTGGCCTTCGATCAGGGTTCCCGCAAACATCGGGGGTGGCGCTTCGCCGCCAGACGGCCTTCCCGGTCCTTCGAAGTCGAGATAGATCGCCTGTCGTGCGCCTTCTAGGTCGATCGGGTTGTTTTTTCTGTT
>JAPUKT010000322.1 GCA_027295555.1 Deltaproteobacteria bacterium | reverse complement strand
GCCCGGCGACAGCAGACGATCGACCAGGCCGAAGAGGAAATGGCGAGGCCGCTTCCTCTCGCAGCGGACGAGCGGTGAACCTGCCCCACTGCTCGGTTGCGTCCGAGGAAGCGGGAGAGCCTCTCGCGGGAACCGCCGTCGAGTCGGTCGATCGCTGGCTGTTGCTCGAGGTAACCGACCCCTGGGCTCCAAAAGCGATTGAAACCGAGGCGCTATCCGAAGATGTGCGGGCGCGGCTCAACCGGTGGCTCGACGATGTCCCTAGGTCCCGGCTGCAACTCGTTCGCCGGCCAGGGCGCACGGGTCGAAAACCTTCGTTCATCGTCGTGTCGTCCGATCGAGGCGCGGTTTCCCAAATCGAGATCGACCGTTACGAAGACCTCTTGGACGTCGACCTCGACGGCATGCTGGAGCACTCCACGCCTGTCGCCCAGCCCATCTGCCTGGTGTGCGCCCATGGCCGCAGAGACCGCTGCTGTGCGCAACACGGCAGCGCGTTTTTCAGAGCGCTGCAGGGCCGCGGGCTAGACCTTTGGCAAACGACCCACCTCGGCGGCCATCGCTTCGCCGCTTGCGGGCTTTGGCTTCCCGAGGGGCTGATGTACGGCAGGCTTCGCCCGGAGCATGCCGATGCGTGGGTTTCTGCGCGAGCGAATGGAACGCTCGGAGAATTGGCAAGGTTACGCGGCCGATGTGCGTACGACCGACCGACCCAGGCCGCGGAGATCTTTCTGCGGAGCCGCCTTCGTGAGTCGTCGGACGATGCGCTGACGTGGGTCTCGACGACCGCTTCGCGCGCCGACACATGGGACGTGCAGTTCCGCATCTCCGACGTTACCGAGAGCGTTCGGGTGCGCCTCGAGCATACCGGTGTTTCGCGTCCCGTCAGCTGTGGCAAAGAGCCTGAGCCCGTGACACG
Source organism: Deltaproteobacteria bacterium (assembly GCA_027295555.1). Lineage (GTDB taxonomy): Bacteria > Myxococcota_A > Polyangia > Polyangiales > Houyiibacteriaceae > SG8-38. The sequence goes on along the minus strand of JAPUKT010000322.1, from coordinate 1,753 downwards.
GTTCGTCGAGGTAGGTGATAGTGCGGGGGCGGTGGGGCGGGACCAATCGACGGGCCGTAGGCCCGTCCAGGATCAACCACGTGGACGTTAAGGGCGCTGGGTCAGCTCGCCTTGATTCGTAAGCCCTTCGAGACGAGTCTGCTTTCAGCGAGCTCGAACGCGGTTTGGCACAGTACAGCCAAGCCGGCCGCCGGCACGGCGCCTTGCATGATGAGCCCGACGTCATCGAGTCGGATGCCCGTCAGAATCGGCTGGCCGTAGCCCCCCGTACCTATCAAGGCGCCAAGAGTGGCGGTGCCGATGTTGATGACGGCCGACGTCTTGATGCCCGCGAGGATCGATCGCGCAGCGAGTGGGAGCTCCACGAGTCGTAATCTCTGTCTCGGCGACAGCCCCAACGCGATGGCGGATTCGACGATCGGCCCTGGGATGTCGTGGAGTCCCGCGTGTGTGTTTCTGACGATCGGCAGAAGGCTATACAGGAACAACGCTGCGATTGCCGGTGCTGCCCCGATGCCGAGCAGCGGAATCATGAAGACCAGGAGGGCGAGGGCCGGGATCGTTTGAATGACTCCGACTACCCCCAAGATCACCTGACCCACTCGCGCAAAGCGCGCTGCGATGACCCCCAGTGGAATCGAAACCCCGATTGCCATTACGAGTGACACGGCGACGAGAAACAAGTGCTCGACCGTGTTCACCCAAAACCTCTCCCATGCGCCGGCATCGTGCGGTTCGGTCTTCAGTCCCAGGCGTCGTTCCAGAAACTCGGAAGCGATCCGCGCTTCCGAAACGTTTTCGATCTTCGCCTTTGCGTTCATTCCGGTCATATCGGACGCCGTGACCGCGTGCTCGAGCGCGGACAACGCCGCTACCACTTTGGAGGCCCGCGGTTCGAGATCGTCGCGGTACAAGATCACCGCGTCGTATCGCGGGAAGTGCGCTCGGTCGTCCTCGAGGCGGCGCAACCCGTAGTACTGGATCTCGGCGTCCGTTGAGTAGAGATCGATCAGGTCGATCGATCTGGCGGCCAATCCCCGATAGGCTAGGTCGTGGTCCATGCCACGAACGTCGCGCTGGGGGAGGGCGTAGTGGCGACGCAAGCTAGGCCAGCCGTCCTCACGATCCATGAATTCGTTGGAGAACCCAAAGCGGAGGTCGGGGTGTCGCGCGAGGTCGGAGATCGCGCGAATCCCTCGTTGCTCGGCCACGTCTTCCTTCATCCCGAGGATGTACGTGTTGTTGAAGCCGAGCGGCGCACTCACCACAATCCCCTCTGCCGCCAAAGCGTCCCGAATTTCGTCGATCGTCGAGGCTTCGCTGCCCGCCAGGATCTCCTGCGAGATCGTTCCCGTGTATTCGGGGTAGAGGTCGATTTCGCCCCGCCTGAGAGCGCTCCACAGTACGCGCGTCCCTCCGAGCTCCGAGCGATACTCCACTTCAGCGCCCGTGGAAGCCGCCAGTTGAGTCAGGAGCTCACCGAGGATCACCGACTCGGTGAACTTCTTCGAGCCGACCGTCACCCGCGGTTCTTGCCCGAGCGCGCTCCCTGCCAACAGCCAGAGCAGCACCGCGGCAACCCAGTGGCGGGTGACGCGGATCATGACGGAGGCTCTCCTCGCAGTGGCTCGAGCGTGCTGCGTTGAGCGTTGACAAAAGCACGCACGAACTCGCTTCGGGGGTTACGCACGAGCTCTTCCAGCGTTCCCTGTTGCTCGATCTGGCCTTCCCGAAGCAACACGATGACGTCTCC
>JAPUKT010000321.1 GCA_027295555.1 Deltaproteobacteria bacterium | reverse complement strand
CTTTGGCCTCCAATTCCTCGATTCTCGCCTGGAGCCGAGCCACTTCGGCCTGAAGCTGCTTCACGTGCGCCGCCGCTCCCTCGAGGAGGCTCCGAACCCGGTCGTCCGCCGCCTCCCAAACCTCGGCGCTGAGCTCCTCGGCGCGCTCGACGAGCTTGCCCACCGGCCCCCCTTTCAGCGTCGAAAAGAGCCGCTCGCGGCCCGCCTGAATGAACCCCCGGAGGCTGCTCACCGACCAGGCCGTGGCATGACCGCTCTTCTGCTCCTCGTAGATGATCTGCGCGAGGGTGATTTTGGTGAGATCTTGCTTCGAGCGATTGTCGAGGACTTTGATCTCTTCCCCATTGCGAACGAGCTCCGCGATGCGGTCGAGCGTGACGTACCGGCTGTCACGGGTGTCGTACAATTTACGGTTCGCGTACCGCTTGATTACGCGGACCTGCTCAACGTGCGCCATTGAGTATCGAGGCTAGCGCTACGACGCATTGCGTCAAGGTGGCGCTTCGGGCCGGCGTCACTAGGCTGAGGGCGGGGCTCGGTTCGTGCGGGAGCAAACGGCATTCGCGGACTTGTTCAAGCGTCTGGCACGCATCGATGAAATCGACATGCGCGTGGGACTGATCTGCGAGCCGCTGGGGAGCTTCTCGATCGAGGAAGCTCTGGAGCTAGTGCGGAACGCCTACCACGTCGCCGCGTTAGGGAGCGCGGACGCGCAGGTCGTGTTCCTCGCCCTCGGGTGGGCACTGTTCGAGCCCCGGCTCGCGCACCGCCGCGCCGAGCTCGGTGTGGAAGCCAGGCGCGCCGAGCTTCATCACCTCGCCGACTTCCTCATTCCACCGACTGACGACGAAACCATCGAAACGAAGCGACAGGTCCCGGACTTCGGCCGAGGTCGCCCCCTCGCACTTGGGGAGCGGAAGTCGCTCGCGCGCACGCACGACCGAAGTCTCATTCAACGGGTGGTGCGCGACCCGCATCCAGACGTGGTGCGCATCCTGCTCGACAATCCTTCGCTGACCGAAGAGGACGTCATCCGCATCTGCGCCATGCGCCCGAACGAACCCGGTGTGCTTCAAGCCGTGTACCGACATCGACGATGGGTGGTGCGCTACCGGCCGCGGAATGCGATCGTTCGCAATCCGGATTGCCCGCTCGACAGCGCACTCCTGCTTGCGCCACTCCTCCGACCTGTCGAGCTCAAGGAAGCGGCGATAGCCTCCGAGTTGGCGCCACCGTTGCGACTCAGCTGCCGGTCGATACTCGAGCTCAGAGAAGGGCCATCTAGGCGATAGTGTGGGGGCGGTGGGGCGGGACAAACTGCCGCGCCGAAGGCGCTCCAGAAGACCACATTGCCGTAGGCCCAACCGGGATCAACCATGCGGCCGCCCGTTATGATTTGTTTTCGACTTTGGGCTCGACGACCTCGGCGTCCTCGACACGCGAGGCCGCCTTCTCCGGGACCTGCTTGTCGGCCGGAGTGATATCGATGTCGTCGTCGGTGTTGAGGCCGCGCTTCAGGTTGCGAATGGCCTTGCCGAGCCCCTCGCCGATCTGGGGTAGGCGCCCCGCGCCGAAGATCAGCATGACGATCAGCAGGACAATGACTAGCTCGCCGAATCCTAGATTGGGCACGGTTCCCTCCTGGATCTACGGTACGCCCCCCCGCGGGCCTCTGCAACCCCAGGGCGTGTGGTATGGAAAAGGCTCGGCCGATGATGAAACCCTACAAAGAGCTGGATCCCACCGACCTGCGCGGAGTGATCTTCGATATCGACGATACGGTGACAAACGACGGTGTGCTCGAGGCCGAGGCCTTCGTCGCGATGCATCGACTCCGTGCAGCAGGCGTCGACCTGGTGGCGGTCACGGGTCGCCCGCTCGGTTGGACCGACGTGGTCGCCCGGATGTGGCCGGTCCGGATCGCAGTTGGTGAGAACGGCGCCGGGTGGGCTTGGATGGACGGGACCCACGCGCGTGAAGGGTATTTTGCCGAACCGCACGAACGCGCCGCGCACGATCGCTTGCTCGAGGCGATTCGTCGGGACGTCGCCTCGAAGATGCCACACATTCGACTCGCGAACGACCGTGGCGCCCGACGCTGTGATCTGGCGTTCGACGTCGGAGAGGAAGTGACACTGCCGCCCGCCGACATCGACGCCTTGGTTGCCCTCATCGAGAGCCACGGTGCGCGGAGCGGGGTATCGACCGTTCATGCACACGCGACTCCCGGCGACTGGGACAAGGCGCGCGGAGTCGAAAAGGCCCTTCGGGAGGTGTTGAACGTCGACCTCGGCCAAGAGCTCGATCGATGGGTGTTCGTCGGAGACAGCGGGAACGACGCTGCTGCTTTCGCGCACTTCCCCGTGAGCGTCGGCGTTGCCAACGTCCGCGACCACCTTCACCGACTTCCCACGCCTCCGCGATACGTTACGGACTCCGACCGCGGCCGAGGCTTCGCAGAGCTCGCTGCTCACCTTTGCGACGACCGTGGCTGACTCCAAATATCGACGACGTCACGTGGTCGGAACCGAGGCGCACTACTCCGACGGTCGCTACTACGATCAGGTATATCGACGTCGGCGAAATGACATTGGGTTCTACACCGACCTCGCCGTCGAGTCTGGAGGGCCCGTGCTCGAGCTCGGCGCCGGCACCGGACGCGTCGCCCTATCGATCGCGAAGGAAGGTATCGAGGTCGTCGGCGTCGAACCGATGGCGTCCATGCTCGAGAGAGCCGAAGAGCGCCTGGAGCGATTGCCGCGTGCCGCCCGTGATCGGATCGAGCTCCGCCAGGGCGACCTCCGCAAGCTACGGCTCCGCCGACGGTTTCCTCTGGTGATCGCGCCCTTCAATGTCTGGAACCACCTCTACACCCGCAACGACATCGAGCGCGGATTTCGAACGGTGCGCCATCACTTGCAGCGCGGCGGTCGGTTCGCGTTCGACGTGTTGCTGCCCGACCCGGAGGGTCTCGCCCGAAATCCTGCCAAGCAATACCGCGGAGGCCAGGTTCCACATCCGCGTGATGGCGTCCGCTATCGATACAGCGAGTACTTCAGCTACGACCCTGCGTCCCAGGTCGAAACCGTCTTGATGGACTTCGAGCACCCTGCGGATCCCAAACGGTCGTTCTGCACCCCGCTCACACAGCGGCAGTTTTTCCCGGCCGAGCTCGAAGCCCTACTCCACTACAACGGCTTCGCCATCATAGGCCACCACGGCAATTTCGACGGCGAGCCCATCGGGCGCGCCACCGAATCTCAAGTCATCATCGCTAGGATGCGCTCACGCTAGTCTCTCAGTAAGACGTCGCAGTAGTACTTGATGCGTTTCACGATCTTGCCATGAGGGCGCCTGTGAATGTCTTTCTTGAGCGCCAACATGACGCGCCGTTGAAACGTGTACGAGTTGCGCTTTCGCTTCGGCGATGGCGAGCCTCCTGCGGCCTCGAGTGGCGCCCACAGGTCTTCGGGGGGCCATTGCCAAACCTCGAGGTCTGCGGCGTCGATCCGGCGGAGTATCTGTTCCGCCAAGGATCGCTTTTTCGAGTCGGCGGCGAGCTCGGCGGCCCACTTGTCGACCGAATTGGTCACGGGCCGACCTTCTCGATTCACGGTCATCGGGTCGCCCATCCCCTTCTTCGCAGGACCCGACTTTCCGTATTCAACGGCATCGGGATCGTTTTCGAGGCCTAAAAAGGCGAATACTCGCTCGATCTGGGATTCGGGGCTCTGTACGAGCTCCTCGTAGACGACGTGCAGCAGGGGCACCGGTCGTTCCCGAAGAAAGGTTGCCATCGCGGGCACGTATCGCTCGAGAATCGGATTGAACGCGTGTGCCGCCTCCCAATCACCGTTGAAAAAACTGTTGGCGTAGGAGCTGAACACCGCGAGCGGATGTCGGGTGAGCACCACGTATTTGGCATCGGGGTAGAGCCG
>JAPUKT010000320.1 GCA_027295555.1 Deltaproteobacteria bacterium | reverse complement strand
CGCCGTGGTTGCGGATGATTGCTGCGAACCAGGGATCAGCCATCGGCCCGAGCCTCCCTGTAGGCCTGCGCTTGCTCCTTCGTCGTGATGACGACATCCCCCGGCCAGTTGTCTTTGTTTACGTCATCGACAAGGCCCGCTGCCTTCAGGGTCTCAGCGATCGACGTGATCGTAGTCCTGGCCTTGAACTCCCCGAGGTCAACTTCGAAGTTCAGCAGTTCTGTGCCCTCGTAACCGGAAGGCCGAGACATCCAGATGTGCGCCCCGATGATCGCGATCCCGTGATTCGACGACGGCCACCGCATGCCGCGCACCCGGTACCAGTAGCTGTCGAGCCAACGCGCTCCGCCGATCGCGGTGGAGACCTTGCGTCGGAACTCGTGCTGGGCCTGTGACCAGAATAGCCGATCGGGAATTTCGGCGGTGATGACTCGGAAGATCTCGTTCGAGTAGTGGCAGGTCTGATCGGTCCCCAGTTCCTGGACCAACAGGTCGCCCATCCCCCGGACCTCCAAGACTCGGGCGATCGTGTACCGATGCGTCGGAGGTGTGCAGCCCCACACGATGTCGCCAACAACTGGATCTCGATGCTCGAAGATCTCCTTCTTGAACGACGAAGCCTGGGCCAGCAGATAACACATGACGTGCATCTGTGGCGTAACCTCGTCCCAGTTGGCCGGCATCAGTGAGCCCTCAGAATCGACGCGCACGCGCCGCAGTAGTTCGCGGGAGCGACCAGCGCCCGACACGTCGGACAACAGATGTTCTCGATGTGCGCGGCAGCCGAACCGCACAGAGCGGCAAGCTCGCGCCCTCGAAGCTCGAGTTCCTTGTTCAGTTGGAGTTGAGTCTGGATGCGCCGCTCCAACTCGACCGCGGTTCGGTGGGCCTTGTTGGTGCGGGTCGTGTCGAGTTGCTCGACCAGTGTCGATGCGAGCTCGACGATGCTTTGGTATGCCATGGGGGTGTGCCTCCCTTGGATGAATCGCGCCCCGTCCCCAGCGCTAGAGCCCGCACACGGGGGCGCCGGGGACCGGAGACGCGAATTTGTGATGTCGGTCTGAGCGTTCGGGCTCGACCTTCAGACCGTAGCGACTTGGGGTTTTGGATGTCAAGCGCCCAACACAGCCGAGAACATGTCGAGCGTTTGGCCAAGAGCCGGAGCAGCCTCGGGCATGTCCTCTAGAGACAACCCGAAGGCGAGCAGTCCGCCCTTCGTCGTGCCAATCCGAGTGAATCCTGCGTGCTTGTAGCAGCACCCTGGATTCGAACTCCGAACCTTGGAGGCGTCGACGAACGTGACGAGCCCCAGGTCGGGGACGTCGGGCCAGATGTAACGGGTCGCCGCCACAGCCTCGAGGATCAGTTCGCTACTGAGTCCGGCGCCCTCGTTCCTGAACAGGGAGTTGACCCAGGCCCCGGCCCACTCGTGCTTGACGTACTCGGCGAACGGCCAGGACGTCGTCCACACGGCTCGAGCGCATTCGGTGACGAGGACGATGCACCGGCCCGGGGGGACGAACCCAGGAGCTCCGATCGACTGGCGGTTGTAATGCCGGTCGGCGAGCTCGCGGCCTTCGGGATCGTTGCGGTATGCGAGTCGCCAGCGCATCAGACCCTGAGCCTCGCGGTGCTCAGCCCCTTGACGTCCGGCAACGACAGGTCCTCGAGAGCGATGTTGTACAGGTTCTCCAGGTCGCGGACCATGTCGCTACCCGCGGAGTCCCAACTCTCGAACCTGTTCGACGGCGTGCCGAGGAGCCACACGTGCGCGAGCCGACCGTATCTACTCTTCGCGAGTTGGAGAACGGCGAGCGGCTCCAGACTCTCGAGCAACGGTCGGTGGTAAACTAGGAAGTCGCACGCGTCGTCGCGCACGTCCTTCGCCCAGCGAGCTTCGCCAGGCTTCGGCATCGGTATTGGCTCGGTCGCGGCGGGGTCCGTCGTGAATTGGGTGAGCGCGATCGTCGCGGTGTTCTCGTCGGGAAGGCCCGCGATCATCTCGGAAGCCAAGGCGATACGGTCCATCTTTTTGTCCGACGTTCCCGCGGAGCTCCGTTGCAGGTAGTCGACGACGATGATCAACTTCCGGTCGCCGAGCGCCCGCCGCCTCAACGCCGTCTTCAACGCGACCTCTTCGGCCTTGATGCCGCCTCTGCAGTGGTAGATCCTGAGCCGAGAATCTAGCTCGATGCCCCAGCCGATCGCCTTGATAGCGCGCCGGTACACATCTTTGATCTCCTGCTGTTGGTTTTCCTGGTGCCAGAAGCTCTCGGGGATGTTGCCCCAGCTCGAAGCGATGCGGCAGAACTGCCACTTCCTCGGGACCTCGACGCCATACCAGTCGACGTAAAGGTCTTGGTTGTTCCTCAGAAGCCCCGCGACGATCGCCGACGTCAGCGTGGTCTTCCCGTGGCCGGACACCGCGCCGACGATGTAGTGTAGTCCAGGCGCTATGCCTCCACCCAGAACCTTGTCGATTGCCTTGTTCCCCGTCGGGCATCGCTTCAGTTGAGCGCGGCCTTCCTCGAGGTCCTTCATCACCTCGCGCGCAATCGACGACGCGTTGGCCGAATCGTCATCGAGTCGGCCGAGGTCCTTGAGTCTGTCGATGTGGCGGTTCAGTCCCGCGACCACGGTCTCGGTTCCACTGCCGGAAGCGAGGTCCATCATCGAAGTCTCGAGCGCTGACTTCAGTGCTCGCCGTGCGAGCCGCTCCCGAAGCACGGTCATCGAGCTCTCGAACTGCAGGCTCGGGCTGGTGATCTGCATCGACAGCTCCGAGATCCGAGCCGCGCCGCCGCAGTAATCCAACAGCGTCTGCGGGCGCTCCTTCTCGCTGAGGTCCTGCGTGTCGTCGAGGTTGGCGCATATCAGAACCTCGTCGACGGCCACCCCCTCGTCGTCGAGCCGAGCCATCGCCTGCCAGATGACGCGGTGCGAGCCCAGCGTGAAGTGTTCGCTCGTAAGTGCGAACCGAGCGGGCACGATGAGGCGGCGGTCTCTCAGGATGCAGCCGAGGATGGTGGCCTCGGAGAGTTGTGAGGCGTATGGGTCGTGGCCAAATTCACCCATCGTCGCACTCCCTGCACATGACGTCTTCGCCGGCGC
>JAPUKT010000032.1 GCA_027295555.1 Deltaproteobacteria bacterium | reverse complement strand
GCCCCGAGTTTTTCTCTACTTTTCTTGGGGGGGAGTCCGGGAGGACAATCAGAAGATACGCACGGGGGCTGGGGGTCAAGGGGTTTCCGTACTTTGGCGGAGAAGAGAAACGGGTAAGGCAAACGCATGACAGACATCGACGAACTCGAGGCCAAGCTCGCATCTCGACGGTCGGGTGGAGCGACGAAGCCGAAGGGGAAGGCCGCCACCAAACCCAAAGCGAAAGCGAAGAAGTCGGAGCAGTCTTCGGAGCGCGTCCGGTGCTCGGGCACTCGGTCCGACGGTGAGCCCTGCGGCGCGTGGGCTGGCCAAGGTCGAGCTCGTTGCTACAGACATCCGGAGTCCGACGACGACGACGGGCACCAAGCCGAGGTGCTGGAGTTCCGCCGCGAGGTCGAGGGCCCGGAATCTACAGTGGGCGGAGTCAGCAGGGAGAAGTATGTCGATTGGCTGCGCGGCATCATGACGGGCGAGCTCCAAACGACGATCCAGACAGCGAAGGGTGAAATCAAGCAGGTCCCCTTCAGCGCGGTCGAAAGGTTGCGAGCTGGTCGGGAGTATCGCCAGATGATGAACTGGGACAACAGTGGCGGCGCGACCGGCGCGCTCGAGAGGGCCATCGAGGACATCGTCTCGGATATCCTCGGAGTATGAACGACCGGGAGCTGGTGCTCGAGGTGATACGGCGGCTGGGTCACCCTGTACTGGACTTCTTCTTCTTCCAGTACTTCCGAGCGTACCAGCTCGACTACTTGCTCGACTTCAGTCCGCGACGCATCGTGCTGAAGGCCAGGCGGATTGGGTTCACTGAGGTCGACGCATTCGACACGCTGTTGACGGCCTCGGGCATGTGGGAGGTGTTGCAGGCGCCGGTCAAGGCGCACAACGTCAACATCATCTCGAAGCGGGAGAGCGACGCGCTCGACTACATCGTCCGCGTCGGTCGGTTGCGCCGAGCGATGACAGTTGACTGCTCGGCGCAAATCGGCGCCGAGGCTGATGCCGACTTTCGAAGCTACTTCGAGCTCGGACCGGACAACACGACGATGTGTCGGTTCCACCGATCTGGGTGGGCCATTCAGTCCGACACGCAATCGGAAGACGCTGGGCGGTCGAGGGAAGGGCACCTGAAGAAGGACGAGGCGTCGAGATACAAGTTCGCACGCCAGATCGTCGCGGGCGCCGACAAGATACCGTTGAGCAACCGGGCTCTACGTCTGTCGGAGTTTTCCACTCCCAACGGAACGACGGGGCCGGGCGAGGTCTTTTCGGAGAAGTGGCACAACCGGGAGAAGTACAGCAACTACTCGCGTCATGAGGTCCTGCTGCAACGAGCCATCGCCGATGGGTTCCCCATCACCGAGGCGGAGGCTCGAGCGGAGTGCTTCACCGATGAGGAGTTCGAGGTCGAGTTCAACGGCCGGTTCTCCACAGGCCTCATGGAGTACTACTCCAGGCAGATGCTGGAGCTGTCCAGGGGCACGCCGCCTAGCAGCGATGCCACTCGGACGGTGTTGGGCATTGACGTAGCATCGGAGGTCGACCTGACGTCGTGTGTCGTGAACCGGGGATACGGCAACGCCTGGTTCTTCGAGGACACGTACCTGGTCCGGGGCGCGCCGTACGCGACCGACCGTGGCCGCGGCGTGCTTGGTCAGGAAGACATCATCTGTGGGATCATCTGGGCGGTCGATCCCGAGCTCGCGATCATCGACGCTTCGGGCGACGGCGCCGAGTTGTATGGCCGCATCCTTGCGAAGCTGACCGCAGCCGGTTCGAGGACGGTGCTGATTCCGCACTCGTTCCACAAGAACGGGCGCGAGTGGAAGGCGACCTGGTGCCCGAGGCTGCGTGCGGCTCTCGAGTCAGGCGCCCAGATGATCGCGGAGCAGAAGCCCAAGGTGTACCGCCCAGGGGCGTCCGAGGCCGTGACACAGGCAACGGCGAAGGAGTTCGTTGACGTCGCGTTCTACGATCACCACTACGACGTGCTCCGTCAGGACCTGATGATGATCCGGCGCAAGCAACTCGCGAGCGGGATCACGTTCGAGTCGCCGAGAACAGTCAATGGGCACGGCGATTCAGGATGGGCGGCGATCATGAACTTCAGCATCTGCGGAGCAGCTAGGGCCGTGCAGCGAGACGACAGCGTCTACAACGAGGTCGCGAAGCTCATGGAGACAACCGGCGTGGAGATCGCCGGCGCCGACTGTGGTGACTACCTCTGAGGACTATGTGAGCGCAGCGGCAGACGCACCGACAGAACTGGAGCTTCGCCGCAGGGGTCGCCACGACGACCAAGCGGCAGCACCGGTGGTCGACGTCGTGACGCGCATCGATCGGCTGAACTCGATGAAGCTCGCGGACACGTATCGCGAGCTCGGCATCCAGCCACCGCCGCCGATCGTCGAGACGGCGCGATGGTCGACGGTCCGCTACGACATGACCCCAGACGGGTCTGTGCGGTCCGCTCATCGCGAACGCGACGGCGTGGTGGTGATGGACTTCGTCGGCACCGAGCCGAGCGAAGGCGCTCAGGAGTCCATCGGTAAGGTCGGGACGAAGATCACGACCGGCGTCATCGAGGTCGAGCAGAACTTCCGCCTCCGTCCGTACCAGGCACGGGGCCGGCTGAGTACACCAGGGCTCTTCGAGGAAGCGTACCGCGTCGAGCCCGTCGCGTTTAAGAACGTCAACGAGATCGCGGCGCTCATCATCGGCGCGACGTACGAACCGCAGGTCGCAGACGACACCGACGAGGATGTCCGAGCCGAGGTAGCGCGACAGCACCGCGCCATCGCTCGGGCGATGTTCAACTCGGACTTCCTGCAGAATGGCTCGAGCTTCCTGAAGAACGGATTCGCGTTCTTTGAGCAGGGCTGGCACGAAGAAGACAAGGTGATCGACTGGTTCGAGTTCCGCGAGCCGTCGACCATCTATTGGTGGCTCTTTGACGACCGCCAGACGAAGTGGCTTGGCACTGAGTTCCGAGTCGGCGGGCAGGGTTCGGAGACGTACATCATCCCGAACGGGCGAGAGATGTGGTCGGCGCGAACGCTGCTGATCAACCTTCACTCGCAGGGAAACAACCTCGAAGGCATCTCGCCTTTGCGATTGGTGGTCGCTCTGAGGAAGATGAAGGAGCTAATTCTTCAGGCTTTCGCAATCGGCTACACCAAGTACGCCGTCCCGATCGCCACGATCGTGCACG
>JAPUKT010000319.1 GCA_027295555.1 Deltaproteobacteria bacterium | reverse complement strand
CAAGGCTCGCGAACCTCGCGAGGGTGCATTCCGAAGCCTATCTCGACAAGACCGCAAGACCGCAGCACCTGGGGCAGATCTTCGGCCTCGAAGCGGAGCTCGTCGACGTCGACCCGATCCTGATCGCGCAACGTCGACAAGTTGGGGGAACAGTAGACGCGGCGCGGTGGGCCGTTCGCACGCCCGGCCGGGTGGCCTTCAACCTCGGGGGTGGCTTTCATCATGCCGAACCCGAAGAAGGGAGCGGGTTTTGCGTCTACAACGACGTCGCCGTCGCCATTGCACTATTGCGCGCGGAGGGCTTCGACGCGCCCATCGCGATCATCGACCTCGACTACCATCAAGGGAACGGCAACATCGTCACCTTCGAGCACGACGAGACCGTCTTCACGTACTCGCTTCACGGTTCCGTCTGGAGCCACGTCGAGGCGGCCGCCGATGAACAGTTCCTGCTGTTGTCGAGAACGGACGACGCCGCGTACCTCACCAAGCTCGACGAGACGCTACGAGCCGCGCTCGACGCCCACGGGCCTGGGCTCTTGTTTTACATCGCGGGCAACGACGTGCTGCAAGGTGATCGCCTCGGGGATTTCTCCTTGACGCGAGAGGGGGTCCTCGAGCGAGATCGGTTCGTCATCGAGCTCGCTCGCGCGCGGGGATGCAGTGTCGTGGTGACGCTCGGCGGCGGCTACAGCGAAGACGCCTGGCGTTCGTCGAAGGACTTCATCCGTTGGCTCCTGACCGATGAGATCCGGGTCTCGGGGAAGCCCGAGACCAGGCTGTTCGAGCGGTACGCGGAAATCGCCCAGGAGCTCGACCCCTACGAGCTTCAGCGTTCGAGCGGCGACTGGGAGATCACCGAAGCCGACTTGCTCGGCGACCTCGCGGGACCCCGTTCCATGTCGACCCGGATCCTCGACTACTATTCGGAGCACGGCGTCGAATTCGCGCTCGAGAGATACGGTCTGATGAGCGAGGTGCGCGAACGCGGCTTCGTCGAGCCGCGGCTCACCGTAGACCCCACCGACCCCGAGCGGCAGCACGTGACCCTTCACGCCAAGAAGGACGGTCAGGAGTGGTTGCTCGTGGACCTCGTGCTTCGACGTATCCGCGCGGTGGCGCCCGAGGGGCTCGAGCCTCCCGATGATCTGGAGCTTCTGTCGATCGAGTGGATCATGCTTCAGAACCCGACGGAAGAGTTTTCGCTCCGACAGCCTCACTGGCCCGGCCAAGATCACCCCGGTCTCGGTGTCGGCGAGCAACTGATACACATGTTGTTTCAAGCTGCGAAGCGGCTCGAGCTCGATGGCGTGGTCCAGCATCCGTCGCGCTACCACATCGCGTTCATCCTTGGCGAGCAGTTCTTCTTCTTGGACCCCGAAATTCAGGGACGGTTCGAGGCACTGCGTGAAGCGTTGGCACCTCTCGATCTCACCGAAGCGGCTTGGATGATGGAGCGAGGCGAAGTCCACTGGGCTGACGACGGCACCCCGGTCGAATGGCACCCCGAAGACTTCGTCATCCCCGCGAGCGACCGCCTCTTCGCGTACCTCGGCTCACGCAACTACCAAAAACCCCGCGCCCAAGCCAAAGAGCGAGCCAAAGAGCGAGGGTTTGGAGACGGGGAGAGTGTCCCTTAAACAGCACGGCGCCCTGCCGAGGCAGGGCGCCGTGGTTAGAGGGTTCGTAAGCCGAGTTTTGTTCCCGTGCTCGTCGCCGAGACACGGGTAGCGATCATTCTTCTGGGACCGATGTCGCCATCGGCCTCGAGCGACGTCACCCGGAGACTCGGGCGGAACCACCCTCGACGCCTCCCTATTTCGTCTTGCTTCGGATGGGGTTTGCCGTGCGACCAGCGTTACCGCCAGCCCGGTGAGCTCTTACCTCACCCTTTCACCCTTACCGCGCGGCCTTGCGGCGGCGCGGCGGATTGCTTTCTGTGGCACTTTCCTCGGGGTCGCCCCCACCAGGCGTTACCTGGCATCCTGTCCTGTGAAGCTCGGACTTTCCTCCCGTGTGCGAAGCACACCAGCGATCGCTTGAACCTGTCTAACCGACAGAGAGTAAGGCCGCTCGGAAGTCCGTGCAACTACATCGAAGAGCCGGCCGCGCCGCTCGAGTTCAAAGGTTCGTCGGCGCGCGCGAAGCCCCGTGCGCGGCGCAAAGCGTCGCCTTTACGGGGCGGCAGGCGACGACTCGGGCAACGGGTGCTTGACGACATCGGCGATGATGTAGACCAACGCGATCAGGCAAGCTGCGGTCTCCCAGAGGTACTGCTCGTCGTACCAGCCGATGAAGAACTGCAGGATCAGCCCCGCCATCACCATGGCGATCAACGCTACCGTATAGCGCAGTCGCTCGATCGCGAGCGGGGCCATCAAGACGACGAAGTTGTAGTAGTAGCAGGTCAACTCGAAGAACCCGATGATGAGTATCGTGCTGCTCGCCAAGACGGCCCACCCCGCCAAACGTCGCCCTGCAAACGCCAACAACACGAACATGCCGAGCAGAATCAAGCCGTACAGCCACCGCCGGTCATGCTTGGTGTCCTTGCGGAACTGCTTCCAATTGGCCCAGGGATCTTCGAGGCTCGGATCTTTGGTGTGACGCCCGACTTTGCTCGGCTGGTACGAGAGAAGGGTCGGAAGCCCCACGTGGTTCGTCAGGGGGGTTTCGGCGTGTTTGAACGTATTGCCCAAGAAGCGGGTGTGTGCGTCGACCCCGTTGATCGCCACACTCGCCGAGCACAACACCAGTAGCCCGATCATGCCACCCGCGATGAAACGCTTGTCTTCGGTGCGTAGCCACGGCCCCTCGACTTTCTTGCGACGGATGAAACGATCGACGATGGCGGCGCCAGGTCCGCCCGCTAGCACCGCGGGGAACAACCGCAACAGCGCGCTCCAAGACAACGCAAACCCCGAGAGCAATGGGAAGCCCTTTCGCAGTAGACACACTGCAGCGACCGCCATGAAGAACCAGGGAACCCGGGCGAAGCTCCCCCCCGTCCAGAAGTACGCCCACGGATAGCCGGTGCCCCACACCAGCACGGAAAGAGCACACGAGCGCAGGCCGAACGCCCATAGGATGAGCAAAAAGGCGCCCGCGTAGAGCCCCAAGTCGATCATCGCGTAGCGCATAATCCGTTTCCGAAACTTCTTCATCACGTCGCGATCGACGCGCACGGTGGGGGTCTCGGGCACCTGGTCGCGCCAGCCGATGTTCGTCAGGGCGGCCGCCACCATATTGGAGATTGGGCTCGCGTTGTAGCCGTGGTCCATCAACATGTCTCGCCACCACGACGTACCCATCACGGTCCGGAACGATCGGGCATCCTGTTTGAATGCCTCCCAGCGCTCCGGCGAGAAGTGCTCGGCGCACGTCTTCTCGTAGCGAATGGCGTCCTCCTCCGTGAGGTAGTGGAGCCGATTGTCGACGAGGTCTCGGATCTTTCGCTTCTTGAGATCGTCGCTTCCCCGGTCTTCGTGGTCGGCCGCAAGAACGCACTGATACAGTCGTTCGTACCCGTTCTCCTCGAAGTACTTCGAACCGATGTAGTAGTGGAACGTGTCCCAGTAGTGGACGATTCGGGAGTTGTGGTAGATGCCGAAGTTCACCCATGCGGCGCCGCACGCGAGGATCACCCACACCAGTGCCCCTCGCTCCCACCAAAGCGATGCGCCCTCGCCCTTCTTGGCGAGCCAGACGCCACGCGCCGCCCATGCGGCGACGAAGCCGCTCAGCACGTACACTCCCCAACTCGCGAACCAGGGAGCGTGCCTCGCGTCGTAGAACCGATAGCTCGCTATTGCCAACATCGCGAGGGCCAGCGCCGCCGCAACCCCAAGCGCGGTATTGCTCCGTTCTACGCGAAACAAAGCGATGAAGAACAAGAGACCGAGGAACGCGAGACCGAATCGATAGCGATGGTCGCGCTTTTGCATGATGCTCTTCCACCACCAGCTCGCGGTCGCCTTGATCTCCACCGGTGGAGGCCATGTCGCGGGCTTCTCGCAGAACAGCTGGACCTCGCTGAGGCTGTAGTAGCCGTCGCCCCCCTGCGCGCGTAGTCGCACGTATCGGCCTTGCCCGCCGAGCCCATGAGCGCCGCGTCGGCGCATGCCCTGACCTGAAATCGGATCTCCGGTCCACAGGGGCGTGAAGCGCTCGCCGTCCTCCGACACCTCGACGATGTATTCGTCGTTGTTGTCACCTTGGAGGTCGACCGCGGTGATTCGCACCGACTCCCCTAGGTCGTACACCACGTGGCTGCTGGTGTCAGTGAACGCCGAGGTCAGCTCGCTCTCCCAAGGGTCGCCCTCGGCGGCCATGACACCGTTGGTAAGCCGACGGCTATTCTGCACCCCTCGAGTGGTAGACGGGGACTTGCCGGCCAGCAGATTACCCGGAGGACACGACACCTCGTCTGCGACTGCAGAGGCCGTTGCCGTCAAGCAAAGCAAGAAGATGATGGCCGCACGTGCCACGACGGCGCGCACCGTACGCAACGGATTGCGTACTGACAAGTCGGCAGCGCTCATTCAAAGGAATCGAGGTCGATTCGGAAGATCCGGAATGGGGGGCTCACCGGCTCACCAACGATGAACGCGGTGATATCGCTATAAATCGCGTAAAGGAAGCCTTCTGCAGGCCGAACCGTGGAGGTGCCGACCACAGCCGTCGTACTGGCGATCGCGGCCGTTGCCCAGTCGTCCTCGCTCGTGAGTCGGAAGATCTCTCCGGGGTTGACGATAGCTATATAGAGATCGCCATCGAGAAAGCTCATGCCGTCAGCCGTGCCGACGAAATCTGGCGTCGTGGTGATCCCGCTAATGCTTGCTGGATCGGTGCGATCGATGCGGAGCAGGCGGGGCGCAGTCGAGGCCACCGTCTTCGACAGAATGACGAACCTGTCGTCCTCAGTGACCGCGATCCCGTTGCCACCAAGGATAGGCAGGTCCGAGGCAAGCAGAGGATCATCGGCCCAGACCTCCACCGTTTCGTCCTCTGCGCTAGCCCGGTAGATCCGCGAATTCTCCGAATCGCTGATGTATGCCAGCCCAGCACTGTCGACGGCGATGTCGTTACAGGTAGAGCCCTCGGCCGCGCTCGCGAGATCGAGATCGAGCTCCTGCTCGCCCGTCGAAAGATCGAAGGTCCGAATCCTCTGGCTCGTGACCACGCCCGCCTCGACTTGCCGTGCACACACCCACAAACGGCGCGCATCGGTATCGACAATCATGCCCCTCGTACTCCAGGTTTCGTCCGCCGGGGGCGGGAAGGCAATCGTCTCCGTGCCGTCGGCCTCGACGCGCGTGATGCCTCCCCTCGCTGCGCTGTCGGAGTTTGCGCTGCCGACGA
>JAPUKT010000318.1 GCA_027295555.1 Deltaproteobacteria bacterium | reverse complement strand
GCTCGCCGGGATGATCGCGTCGGTCAGCGCGAGCAGGACCCGGTGCATCCGCCGGCTGACCTTCTGGGGGACGGCGAGCGTCCAACTATCGTCGGGATGTCGTTGGAGCACCGGACTCGGCACCTTGATGCCTTCCGGCTGACTTTTCCATGGGGGGTGCTACAAAAACGGTTACGCTGTCTGTATCAATATAGATACTCTTGCGGCCCCAAAGTGGCGGCTCGAGGATCCAAGACTTAAGTTGCGGCGAAGGAGATTGAGTGGCGAGACGAGGTCCCAGAGGAAGAAGGAAGAGATTCGAACGCAATTTCGAACAGGAAGACAAGCGCGATGACCATATCAAGCTGAGCGGCGTGGTGAGTCAGGTCTACGCGGGTGGTCAGTTCGAGGTGACGGCCGATTCGGGTGCAACCGTTCGGGCGCAGCTTTGCGGGCGAATGCGAAAATTCAGGATCCGCGTGATCCTCGGCGACCGCGTCACGGTTGCCTTGTCGCCGTACGATCTGACGCACGGCATGATCGTCTTCCGCGACAAGTAGTCCACGTGTACGAAGGGGCGTTCCGCATCCTCAGGGCACTCGGCGACGGTCGCTCGCTCGCCCAGGATGAGGTCATTCGCGCCGCCGGCGAAAGCACGTCGGTCGTCCGCGAAGTGATCGAGCGCTATCCGAAATGGTTTGAGCGCGACGATGATGGCGTCCGCTGCTCGGAACGCGGGCTTGCGGCGTTGGCCCGAGAGCTCGTTGCGCGAACCTCGAGCGAGGAAGGCGAGACGTCGTGGCGGCAAGCGTACGAAAAGCTCGCCGCCAAACGAAGCGATCCGAAACGCGCGCTCGATCAGATCTATGTGACGACGGACACGGCGCTCCGACGGGCGAAGCTCTTGGTCGAGGCAGGGGACCACCAACGCGGGCTCATATTCTTGGGCGACGATGATCTCACGAGCGCCGCGGTGCAGCTCGCTGGCGCTGGGCGTCGGGTGACGGCCGTCGATACCGATCCAGATATTCTGAGGATTCTCGGGAGCGCTGCAGAAGAGCACGGCTGGGAGCTCGAGACGATCGAGCACGACTTACGCGAGCCGATGCCGAGGTCGATGCAGGGCCGCTTTGGCGCTGTGTTTACCGATCCGCCCTACGCGCTCGAAGGCTTTCGGCTCTTCGTCAGTCGGGCGGTCGATCTGCTCAAGCCCGATGGACGCCTCTATGTTTGCTTCGGGCACAGCCGACGCGCGAGCGAAAGGGGCCTACAAAAGCAGCGAGTCCTGAGCGACGCCGGGTTTCTCGTTGAAGCGGTGTTCGAGGGCTTCAACCAATACGACGGCGCGGAGGCGATCGGCTCGCAAAGCGCCCTTTGGCGATGTCGCGTGACGCCCGAGACCGAGCCGTTGGTCACCGGCGAAGTTGAAGGGCCGCTCTACACGAGCCGATCACCCAACGTTTAGCCATGGGCGGTGAGGACCTCGCCGCACCAGGCGATGAAGTCGTCGGTGACCTCTTGCCTGTTGGTCTCGTTGAGCGTCTCGTGACGCGCGTCGTCGTATAGCTTGAGGCGCACGTCGAAGATGCCTGCGCGCTTGTAGGTGTCGTAGAGGTTGCGCATCCCCTTGCCCATGTTGCCGACCGGATCCTCCGAGCCGGCGAACAAGTAGATCGGCATGCTTTGCGGCACCCTGGAGATGTTCTTCGGATTCGAGATGCGGCTGAGCCCATCGAGCATGTCGATCCACGTCTGCGTCGACGCGGCAAACCCGAGCAGTGGATCGGCGACGTAGATGTCGACCTCGTGGTCGTCACGCGACAGCCAGTCGAAGGTGGTCCGGTTGGGCGCGAACGCCTTGTTGTATTCGTCGAACGTCAGCTTTTGCATCACGGGGCTCGGGTTGCGTTTCCCGACTCGAAGTCGCTCGATGCGGGCGATCAGCTTCCCGAGCATGGCAATCGCGGGCGGTTTCCCGTTCGAGGCAGAGAGAGATGCGGCGATCATGTCGCTTGGATGCTCGAACAGAAGCTGTTGAAGCACGAACGAGCCCATCGAGTGCCCTAGGACGATGATCGGCAGGTTGGGGTGGCGCTTGGCGATCTCTCGATTGACACCGTGGGAATCCTCGACGATGCGGTTCCATGCATCTTCGTCGGCCATGTGGCCTGGAGGCTGCCCTTCGGGAATGCTTTTGCCGTGCCCGCGATGATCGTGGGCGTACGTGTTGTAGCCTGCGTCAGCGAGCGCTTGGGCGATGCGTGCATACCGGGAGCCGTACTCCGCCAGGCCGTGAATCACCTGGACGACCGCTTTCGCGTTGTCGATCGTCCACCCGTTGACGTGGAGCTTGGCACCGTCGACCGTCTGGAACGTGAAGTCCGCCGATTTCATGTGGAGCGGAGCATAGGGGAATTGACTCCCGAGAAAAAGGACTGTCCGCTTTTCTAGTCGAGGTGGAGGAAGCGAGTCCAGAGATTCAAGCCTTTGTCGCAGTATTCCCGCAGGACATTGACCATGGACGAGCGCTTGTCTTCGTCGACGAGAGGTTCGGGCAGGAGTGGGTCGAGGACCACGTGGCGAATGCCTTCGCGCCCGAGGAGGAAAGCCTCACGGACAGAATCGTTCAGCGGAAGCTCCTCCAAACGGTCGAGGCTCACGGTGAGGTCTCCGTGGAGGCGCAAGTATGTTTGCTCTAGGGTCGGGCTATCCCAGAGCGCCCGCGCTCCGTCCTCCTGTGCGGCGCTGAGGTCCTCGAGACGGAACACCAACGTGTCCGCCTCGAGGCCGAACGCGACGAGCTCGTCGCGAATGCCTTCGAGGCCGGGCTTGAGATTGTTGGGGCGAACGAAGAGGCCCGGGCGAAGCTCTTTGAATCCGAGGTACCGGAGCGCCCGGAGTCGACGACGAAGGGCAGGCCGATCGGTGCGCGAAAGGTCCGCGGTGAACACGGCAAGCCAGG
>JAPUKT010000317.1 GCA_027295555.1 Deltaproteobacteria bacterium | reverse complement strand
CGTCCAACAACTGGTTGCAGCCGTGCCACACAAAGAATCAGCGTGAAGGGCGAGAGGTCTTCAGTCGTTTCCAGACAGGCCGCGCCGGCACACTGTGGAACTACGCTAGCTTGCTGGAGATCTACCGCGAGCGCGCTCCGCAGACTTTGAAGCCACTGGTCGACCGCCTCGAGCGAGCCGTCGAGGGCTTCGCAGGTAGCGGGCCGAGCGCATCATCATAAGCCGGCGTCGCCGACGCCTGAGCAAACGGCAGAGGACATGACTATGGCCGAAGTAGTGAATCGCACATCCGAAGTCGCAACGAACTGGCAGCAACACATCGTGTGGATCCGAGTCAACATCGGCTTCATCAAGGCTGAGCTGATGCACGTCTTGTCGCAAGGCCATGACATTTCCGGCATTCAGGCTCTACTGAATTCCTTTGAGTCGGCTTTCGAGCAGTTCTGCCGTTGCGAGCTGGAAGTCTTCGTCGCCGCCCGCTCGTCGGAGACGAGCGAGAGCGGAACAACCGCGATGGTTGACCAGCTACTCCACATGCGCAACTCCTTCCTCTCCTGGCTTGACGAGTACAACGATCTCGTCGAGGAAACAAGAAGAGCAGCGGATAGTGACCTCCCACTGGTGCTGCTGCAATCTTGCGGAGGAGAGCTGTTGGCTAGTCACGCAAGGTTCGTAGACAGCGTTGACTCCTACGTTGGGGAGGTCAAGCGCCCACTATCGTGAGGACGACCCTGGCCACAGCCCACTCCGTCGTCCAGCACGGTGACACAGGTTGCCTTCCCGGCCTTCGTCGGGGGTTGGCGGAGCTGATGTGTTGGCGTCCCCAAGTAACCCTATTTTGAACACCCCAAGTATCGCTATTTTGAACACCTTGGTGGAGTGGCTGGTCCGGCTAGCCAAGCTGGAAGGCATGCTTCAACGCGCCTGACACGTGCCGAAACGGTCGAGCGGAAGATCGGAGATCTTCGCCGCCCTATAGGTAGAAGGGACCTGGGAGCGGTTCGCGCACAAGCGCTACGGCAAGCTCATCGTCCCGTCGAATCCCCGATGCGTTTGCGGGCGATCACCTTGCCGCTTCCGCGCCGAGCAGTGACACGGCCCTCGGCGTAGACCACTTCGCCGCGCCGCAGCACAGTGACCGGCCACCCCGTAGCCTCGGTACCCGCATAGATCGAGAACCCTGTGTTCGACAGCATGTCTTCATCGCGAATGGTGCGGGTCTCGTCGGGATCCCAAATCACCAGGTCGGCGTCTGAACCGACCGCGATAGTTCCCTTGCGAGGGTAGAGGCCGAAGATGCGCGCCGCGTTGGTCGACGTCAGCTCAACGAAACGCTCGAGCGATAGGCGACCCTCGTTTACGCCTTCCGAGAACAACATCGGGAGCATGACTTGCAGGTTGTTCACGCCAGCGTTGAATTGTGTGATCGTCTGCGTCGGGTCGAGCTTCTGTTCTCGGCGATAGCCCACGTGATCGGTCGCGATCGTGTCGATCGATCCGTCGGCCAGCCCTTGCCACAGGGCGTCGCGATCGGGCGAGCCGCGGATCGGAGGCATTCCGATAAAGAGACCGAGGTCGGGTCCCTGGTAGACAGCATCCGTCAGATGTAGATACAGCGGACGGGTCTCGACGAAGATCGGTAGGTCCCCCTCCGCGAGCTTCACTGACTCGAGAGCACGTGCCGACGAGACGTGAACCAGATAGATCGACGCCCCCGTGGCCTCAGCCATGGTGATCGCTCGTTGTGTTGCAGCGACTTCCGCCAGATCGGGGCGGCTCTCTGGGTAGTGATCGAGGGAAGTCCTTCCCCGAGCCGTCAGCGCATCGACCGCCCAAGCGACCAGGTTCTCGTCCTCGCAGTGCATAGCGACTACGATCCCTTCGTCACGGGCTTCGCGGAGAAGGGTGAGGAACGAACCGAACCGTGCTTCGAAACCCTCGAACGGCATGAAGACCTTGATCGATGTCTGCCCGACTTCCGCAAGTGCGGCCAGTTGCTCGACAGCCGCCTGAGTCGGATCGGAGATGACCGTATGCAGGAAGACGTCTGCGACAGCCGACTCCTCGGCGAGTCCACTGTCGCGCTCCAGAGTCGCGATCGGTAGCTCGCCGACGGACGGAAACGCCATGTGTCCGACGGTCGTGACGCCACCTGCCAGTGCCGCACGCGTGCCGCTCTCGAAATCGTCGGCGATGTTGAACCCTTCCCCCGCCACCAGATGCACATGGGGGTCTACTCCTCCCGGGAGAAGCAGGTGCCCGCTTGCGTCAATTACCCGCTCCCCCGGGCCAGGCACGAGGTCGCCGATCTCGGCGACGGTCTCACCCCGCACGCGCACGCTTACTCGCAGGCTTCCTTCGGCCGTGACGACTGTTGCACCCTCAATCAGAAGGTCGTCGGCTCCGACAGCAGTCGGCACGAGCAGAGCGGCCACCAGCCACGAGAAAGCGGAATGATTGCGGATCACGCCCCATTCTCTCATCCGCGTACGGTCTCGCCATGATCCGCTGCGGGTAACGCGAGCTTCGACGGCCGGGATCGCTGTGAGCGAGCTCCCGGCGTCAGCCGGGACTGGCGTCCCCAAGTACGCCTATTTTGAACACTGGGTGGAATGGCTCGGTCGACTCGGCAAGTTGAGACGCGGGCTCCAGCCCGGATGATCGGCCGAGAAACCGTGGAGAAGTTCGGGGATCTTCCGGGATCTTCTGCTTCCAGCGTGGGTCAGAGACGAGGAGTACTGGCCAAAGGAGCGGAGCTTCCA
>JAPUKT010000316.1 GCA_027295555.1 Deltaproteobacteria bacterium | reverse complement strand
TCACCGCTCGAGCAGCCGGTTCCCGTAAGTGGCAGCATCGCCACCGCGAGGCTCGGAATCACTCTCTTCGGTGACAGCATCTAGACCTCTCTCGTGGGCGCACAGTAGCCGCGAAGGCAGAGCCCTGGAAGGGAATTCATCGGATCACGTGAGTAATGAGCTTCTGTTTTTTTGAAATCCGACTCTATTTTGCTGACGTTCCGCCCGCTTGTTCTACAGTGCGGGCCGATGGCTGAGGAAAAGCGCAAGCTCGAGTTTGGCGGCCCGCCGGGCAACTTCGCCATGATCTTCGGGCTGCCGATTTTCACGGCTTACCTGTTCTTTGCGGTTCGTTTCAACGACGGTGAAGTGCTCCCGGGGCCCTACTCCGACTGGAACAGTTTTTTCAAAGGGATGGTTCCGACGGGGCGCGCTGCAGTCATCTATGGCGTGTGGCTCGTGCTTCAGGCCCTACTTCAAAAGTACGCGCCCGGAAGAACAGTGCTCGGCGCTCCCCTTCCGGATGGCTCGCGGCTGCCGTACCGGATGAACGGGTTCTTCTCGCTCATCGCGACTTTCATCGTCGTGGGCGCACTGCACTGGTCCGGCGTGTTCTCGATC
The DNA here is from genome assembly GCA_027295555.1 of Deltaproteobacteria bacterium. GTDB lineage: Bacteria > Myxococcota_A > Polyangia > Polyangiales > Houyiibacteriaceae > SG8-38. Next base: position 5,608 of record JAPUKT010000316.1, on the reverse strand, counting down.
GCGGAGCTCTACATGGAGTTCGGCCCCCTGATCAGCGTCATGACGATCTCCGTCTTCGTCTTCAGCATGTACCTCTACTGGTACGGCAAGCAGCACGGCCAAGCGCGCCACTTGAGCGGCAACTTCATTCACGACTTCTGGATGGGCACCGGCCACAACCCGCGCGTCCCTCCTGGGCCTGACGGCTTCGATTTCAAGCTCTTTTGCGAGGCACGACCGGGCCTGATCCTCTGGGTGCTGATCAACACGTCCTTCGCCTACGTCCAGTATCAAGTGTACGGCTTCGTTTCGACGTCGATGATTCTCGTCTGGGCGTTCCAGATGCTTTACATCCTCGACTACTTCTGGAACGAGGAAGCGATCCTCACCACGATGGACATCAAGCATGAAAACTTCGGTTACATGCTGGCCTTCGGCGACTTGGTGTGGGTCCCGATGACGTATTCCCTGCAGGCGCACTACTTGATCGACAACGTCCACGCCCTGCCGTGGTGGGGCGCCGTGATCATCGTGAGCATCAACTTCCTCGGCTTCTACATCTTCCGCGCAGTCAACCTGCAGAAGCACAAGTTCCGCGGCGACCCGGAAAACGCCCGCATCTGGGGCAAGAAGGCCGAGTACATGGAAACCGCTCAGGGCAACAAGCTGTTGCTTTCGGGCTTCTGGGGTTGGTCACGCCATTTCAACTACGTGGGCGACATCCTGATGGCGCTGTCGTGGTCGCTCCCCTGTCTGTTCGGCTCGGCACTGCCGTACTTCTATCCTGTCTATTTCGCGATCCTGCTCATCCATCGTGAGCGGCGCGATCACAACTTTTGTTCGAGGAAATACGGGGCCGACTGGGACCGCTATTGCGGAAAGGTGCGCTGGCGTATCATTCCGGGAATCTACTGAGGAAACCTGATGGAAATCAAAGTCGACTTCGATCTGTGCCAAGGACACGCCGTCTGCACGGGTGAAGTGCCCGAAGTCTTCGAAGTAGACGACAACGGCTTCCTCACAATCCTCCAGGATCACCCACCCGAGGGCCTTCGCGAGAAGGTCGAGCTGGCGGTCAAGTATTGCCCCACCGGCGCCATCTCAGTAGATGGCTGACGCTGGCACTGACGCTGACCGGTGACGCCCACGCCGATGCCGAGTACGCTAACGGGGCTATGGCCCGAACCCCGGTTGCTTCCACCGACGTCGAGCGCATCACGCATGAGCGACGGGAGGGGACCACCGATCTCGTGGCCGTCGAGGAGCCCCTACAGATCATCCTCGAGCACGGCGAAGAACACGCACGGCGCGAAACGCCCCTCGTTGTGACGATGCGTACACCGGGTCACGACACGGATCTCGTGACGGGTTTTCTCTATGGGGAGGGTGTCATCGGCGGGGCAGAAGACCTGATCCGCGTCCGCCACTGCGCGCAGTCCGAAACCCCCGACAACGTCGTGCGCGCGGTCCTGCACGATCACGTCATCGTCCCGACGCGATTGCTCGAGCGGAACCTCATCGTAACGAGCGCATGTGGGGTGTGCGGAGAGCGAACCCTAGACGCGCTTTCGAAAGGAGGGTGCTCTCCCATCGTGATCGAAGAGAGCTCGTTCCGTCCGGATGCTATTCGCCGCGCGCTCACATCACTCGAAGGGTCACAAGCCTTCTTCCGACACACCGGCGGCACCCACGGGGCTGCCCTCTTCGACCGGCAAGGCACTCTGCTGCTGCATCGTGAGGACGTCGGCCGCCACAACGCACTCGACAAGCTCGTTGGGGCCTGGCTGCAATCACCCCCAACCTCGAAAGACGCGTTCATCGTCGTCAGCAGCCGGGCGAGCTTCGAGCTCGTGCAAAAGACGGTGCGGGCAGGCTTTCCCATGCTAGTCGCCATCGGTGCAGCCTCGAGCCTGGCGGTAGAGACCGCGAGACGCTTCGACCTCACGTTGCTCGGCTTCGCGCGCGAGCGCCGGTTCAACGTCTACGCCCGGGGCGAACGAATCGCCTTCGAAGCGCCGGCGCACGACTTCATCGAAGCGGAAGCAGGCTGATGTCGCGCGAGAGCCGAAGCCCTGCCCAGCCCCCGGAGACCGGCGACAATCTCGAGATCGAGCCGCCCAAGGACAGGGCGGCGGGCTTTTATTCGATTCGCTCGACCTTCGCCCACATGCTGCGGCAGGGCCACACGCTCCCATCCGCCGTGCGCATCCTCGCGCAGATGAACCAAAAGGACGGCTTCGACTGCCCCGGATGCGCGTGGCCCGACCCGGATGACCGCGCGGCGCTGACCGAGTTCTGTGAGAACGGCGCCAAGGCCGCTGCATGGGAAACGACCACGCGACGTCTCGATTGGAAGTTCTTCCAGCGGTACAGCATCGACGAGCTCGCGCGGCAATCGGACTTCTGGCTCGGGCAGCAAGGTCGTCTGACGATCCCCCTGATGCTGCGTCCGGGCTCACGCTTCTACGAGCCGATCGACTACGACGAAGCGTTTCAACGCATCGCGGGCGCCCTCAGCGCACTCGACTCGCCGAACGAAGCGGCGTTCTACACCTCCGGTCGTACGAGCAACGAGGCTGCGTTTCTCTACCAGTTGTTCGTGCGCGCCTTCGGAACGAACAACCTCCCGGACTGTTCGAACATGTGCCACGAGTCGAGCAGCGTGGGCCTCGGGGAGACCGTCGGCATCGGCAAGGGTTCCGTCACCCTCGATGACATCCACCAAGCCGACACCATCATCATCATGGGTCAGAACCCGGGGACCAATCACCCGCGTATGCTCACCGCGCTCCAAAAAGCCAAAGCCAACGGCGCTCGCATCATCGCCGTGAACCCTCTGCCCGAAGCGGGCCTGATGAGCTTCTCGAACCCGAAGAAGCCCATGCAGATCCTCGGCGGCAGCACACGCATCGCCGACCTCTTCTTGCAGGTGCAGATCAACAGCGACGTTGCGCTCCTCAAAGCGCTGATGTGTCTGCTGCTCGAAGCCGAAGCACGAAGCCCGGGCGACGTCCTCGACGACCCCTTCATTCAGCAGCACACCGAGGGCTTTGAGGCCTTGCGCGCGCACATCACCGAGCAGGATCTCGACGCATTGATCGCGAGTTGCGGGGTGTCTCGAGAACAACTCGACCAAGCCGTCGAGATCATCCTCCGCAGCAGAAAGACCATCGTTTGCTGGGCAATGGGGCTCACCCAACACAAGAACGGCGTCGGAAACGTCCGCGAGATCGTGAACTTCCTCTTGATGCGCGGAAGCATCGGCAAACCCGGCGCCGGCACCTGCCCCGTTCGCGGCCACAGCAACGTCCAGGGCGACCGAACGATGGGCATTCACGACAGGCCTTCTAAAGCGTTGCTCGATCGAATCCAAGAAGTCTTCGGCTTCGACCCGCCGCGCGACGATGGCTTCAACACCGTCGAAGTCATCCACGCCATGCTCGAGGGCCGCGTGAAAGTGTTCTTCGCCATGGGGGGCAACTTCCTTCAAGCCGCCCCCGATACCGAGCAAAGCGCCAGGGCACTGCGCAACTGCGAGATGCTCGTTCACGTGAGCACCAAGCTCAACCGAGGTCACCTGATTCACGGCAAGTGGTCGATCATCTTGCCCTGCCTCGCCAGATCCGAGGCCGACCACCAGGCCTTCGGCGCGCAATTCGTCACCGTCGAAAACTCGATGGGCATCGTGCACTCGTCGCAAGGGCGCCTCAAGCCTGCACACCCCAACCTATACAGCGAGCCCGCCATCGTCGCGCAGCTCGCCCAGGAAGTGCTCGGCCCCGAAACGCCGGTCGACTGGTGCTGGCTCGTCGAGGACTACGACCGCATCCGCGACCTAATCGAAAAAACCATCCCCGGCTTCGAAAGCTTCAACACCCGGGTGCGCGAGCCGGGCGGCTTTCATCTCTACAACAGCAACCGCGAGCGGAAGTTCAACACCAAGAGCGGCAAAGCACGCTTCACCATCAACCCCGCCCCTGACCTCACGATCCCCGACGGCGCCTTCCGCATGATGACCGTGCGAAGCCACGACCAATACAACACCACGATCTACGGCGAAGACGATCGCTACCGCGGTATCCACGGCGGCCGCCGTGTCGTTCTGATGAACGAAGACGACATGCGCGAGGCCAGCATCGCCCCGCGCTCCTTGGTGGATCTCGAAAACAACTTCGGAGGCAGGCGCCGAGTCGCCCAACGCTTCACCGCAGTCCCCTACCCAATCCCACGGCGATGCGTAGGCACCTACTTCCCGGAAGCCAACGTCCTCGTCCCACTCGATAGGTTCGCCGAAGGCAGCTTCACCCCCACCTCAAAAGACGTCATCGTGCGCATCAGCCCGAGTCGATAGCGAGCGCTAAAGACGCCGAAGCACTTCGTCGGCCGCGCGTTCGCCGGACTGAATCGCGCCCTCCATGTAACCCATCCATTCGGTCGCAGATTCAGTGCCTGCCCAGTGAATGCGGCCTTCGGGCCTTCGCAGGTGCGCAAACGAGTTCGTAAGGACGCCTGGTGGGAGCCCGCCCACGGGACACCCGCGCGACCATGGCTCGGCGCCCCAATCGAGCTCGTGATACTCCTGACACAAACGCGCCTCATCGCCGAAGTACCTGGCGAATGCCGCAAGCACGCGACGCTCTCGGTCGGCAACCGGTTGCGACGACCACTGCCGCGCGTGCTTGCCGACGATGAAGCCTACGAGCGCCGCCTGTTTCCCGTCGTGCGACGTGTTGTCGTACACGACGCTAAACGGCCCGTCGGAGCTCACCACTTCGCCCGAATACCCTGCCTCGCGCCAAAACGCGCGCTCGTAGGTGACGAGGACCTTGACGGTGGCACCCATTGCAAAGCGTTGCGTCATTTGGTCGCGCCCGACAGAAACCCCCGGCTCGTAGTCGATTCGCCCCGCGAGCGCTGGTGGCACTGAAACGATCACGTAGCGACCCTCGATGAGGTCGTCATCCGTGACGACTTCGACACCGCCTTGCTTCTGCACGATCTTGCGAACCGGCTTGCCCAGCATCACCGCGTCGCCGAGCTCTTGAGCCAAGCCGAGCGAAATCGATTGCGCCCCAGAAACGAAGCGATCCTGCTGCGCCCCGCCTTCGGCCTCCGACAACTTCAAGAGCCCTCCACCCGCATTCAAGTACATCAGGAAGTAGAGGGCCGAAATGTCGCGCGCCTCCGCACCAAAGATCGTGCGAATCGCGGCATCCATGACCCCGTTGATCTTGCTCGACTTCACGAACCGGTGTCGCCAAGTCTCGAGCGTCTCCGAGTCGAGCTGGTCGGCATTGTCCGCGGTAAGCGGCGCGCTCGGCGACACGCGCTTCCGCACCCGCTCGAGGTAGCTGAGCACGCCCTGCATCTGAATCAGGTTCATGATCGAAAGCGACGGGATCGAGCTCTTATACGTCGAGATCTTCCCCTCGAGCTCGAGGACCTTCTTGCCAGTCGTGTACGTGGGAAACGTCTGAAGCCCGAGCTCGTCGGCAAGCGCTTTGACTCGGTCTTGCCCCGGCCCGATCCACTGCCCACCGACATCGAAACGGCCCTGCCCAATCTCTTGGCTCCAGGTCCGCCCCCCAACACGATCGCGAGCCTCGACGATCTTGACGTCGACCCCTTG
>JAPUKT010000315.1 GCA_027295555.1 Deltaproteobacteria bacterium | reverse complement strand
GAGGCACGACACGCGAGCATGGTGGCGCAGGTCTTGGGCTTTCGATCGTCAAGCAACTGGTCGACGGGCACGACGGAAAAATCGAAGTGACCAGCGAGGTGGACGAGGGCACAGTATTCGTCATCAAGCTTCCAGCTGCTGACGACGATGTATGACGAGTTCGCGAAGATCGACTGGCTAAAAGAGCGCTTCAGTCGGGGGACAGTCCCCTTTTCCGAGGTGATCGTAGGGATCGGCGACGACGCCGCCGTCATCGATTTCGGTGGTCGCCCGGCCATCGTGACTGTCGACGCCCAAGTCGAGGACGTTCACTTTCGGCGTGAGCTGATCTCCTATCGCGAGCTTGGGAGGCGCGCCGTGATCGCGGCGGCAAGCGACGTGTGGGCCATGGCATCGACCCCGAGAGGAGCGGTCGTCGCCTTGACGCTGCCAGACGCTTTCACCGACGCGGACTTTCGGGAGCTCATCGAGGGCATCGCCGAGGCCTCCCAGCTCACGGGTGCCCGAATCATCGGGGGGAACCTCAGCCATGGGCGTTTGCTTTCGATCACGACCACTGTGTTTGGCCTACCGAGCGAAAAGGCGATCACGCGAGACGGCGCGCGGCCAGGCGATCGAGTCTACGTCACCGGCGAGCTTGGTGCGGCGGCACTCGGGTTGGCGATTCTAGAGGCGGGAGCATCGAGCCACGAACACGCGGAGAGCTTCATCACGCGATGGCGTCGCCCGCCCACCCATGGCCTTGTCGTGGAGGAGCTCGCACGCACCGCCACCGCGGCAGTCGATATCTCCGACGGCTGCCTGCAGGACCTACAACACGTGTGTGCTGCCTCGGGCGTTGGCGCCGTGGTTCACGCGAGCGATCTCCCCATGGCGCCAGGACACGGGGAGATATGTGCCGCGCTCGGTCTCGATCCGGTCGAGCTCGCGCTGACGGGAGGAGAGGACTACGAGCTCTTGTTCACCGCTCCCACCGACGTCGAAGTGCACCTACCATCCACTTCGATCGGCGCCATCATCGAAGGCCGCGAAGTCCGAGTCCTCGATGACGAGGGTCAGCCGATCCAACTCGGCCGAACCGGTTACCGTCACTTCTCGTAGAGCCACGACGCGCGTCGCTCGTCGTCGAACTGCGCAGCGCCGCGCGCCTCGAACGCGAGCCCGTCATCGAGCGCGGCGTCCTGATCGACCGCGGCGCGAAACTCCGGGCCACCGGTGAGAAGATCGATCGCGGGCCGGTCCGAGACGAACTCGTAGGTCTCTGTCCGCCATCGCTCTTCGGTGGGCACCGATCGGAGCACCGCCGCCAACATCCGCTGGTACGCTTCGTAGGGGCGAAACACCCAGGGGTCATTCACGTGCACCTGCACCCCGCGACACGCATGTCCGGCGTGCTTCTGAAAAGTCGGCGTGAACTCGATCGGACGAAGGGTGGCGCCGTGGAGGTCCAGCGCCAGCAGCGCAGCGACGTCGAGATCCGGCCCGCCCCAGATCTCGAACGGGCGCGTGGTCCCTCGGCCTTCGGACAGTGTCGTGCCTTCGACCAAACAGCCACCCGGATACACGATGGCGGTGCCCAACATCGGCATGTTGGGCGACGGCATCGCCCACGGTAGACCGGTTTGATTCCAGGTCATCGAACGTTGCCAGCCTCGCATCCGAACCACCTGCAACGCGTCACGCGCGATGTTCTCGCGGTTGCGCACCCACGACAGCAGCTCGGCAATCGTCAAACCATGTCGAACGGCGATGGGATACAGGCCGACGAACGAAAGATAGCCATCTCGCTGTGGGGCGCCTTCGACGCGAACACCTCCGAGCGGGTTCGGTCGATCGAGCACCACGACCTCGACCCCGGCGTCCGCCGCAGCCTTGAGCATCAAGGCAGCGGTCCACACATACGTGTAGTATCGAGAGCCGACGTCTTGAAGATCGATGACGATGACGTCGAGGTCGTCGAGCCATTCGGGCTTCGGGCTGAGATCCTCGGGGCCGTCTCCATAGAGCGAGTAGATCGGAAGGTGGCCGATCCCGATGCTGCCGACGCCAACCATGTCTTGTGCCGCGCCGGTGAAACCGTGCTCGGGACCGAAAAGCGCCGAGAGCTGTGCGCCCGCGCCTGACAGCACAGCAGCCGCGCCTCGGAGCTCGCGGTCGATGCTCGCCGCGTGTGCCAAGAGCCCCACCTTGCGACCCCGGATCAAATGCACCGCATCGGAGTCATCGCTCGCGATGCGGTCGAGCCCTGTCTGCACCGTGGTCAACCCGACTCACCTATCGCCGGCGACTCCGCAGTGTCACCTGCCAAGAGGTAGAGCAGTGCCATCCGTACCGCCACGCCTGCTTCGACCTGGTCGAGAACCACACTACGGTCGCTGTCCGCGACGACGCTTTCAATTTCGACGCCGCGATTCATCGGCCCCGGATGCATGACGATGGCGTCCGGCTTCGCGAGCGCCAGCGACTTCGGCCCGAGGCCAAAGGTCCTGGCGTATTCGCGAAGGCTCGGCAGAAGAGCCCCTTCGAGGCGTTCGCGCTGAATGCGGAGAACCATCACCACATCCGCGCCCTCGAGAGCCTCGTCGAGTCGGTCGTAGACCCGCACACCCATCGAATCGACTGCAGGTGGAAGCAGCGTCCGAGGCCCCACGACTCGAACCTCGCATCCGAAGAGCTTCAATAGGTGCGCGTTCGAGCGCGCCACTCTGGAATGGGCGATGTCGCCGCAGATCGTGACGACCAGATTGTCTATGGCGCCCTTTCGTTTGCGAATGGTGAACGCATCGAGCAGCGCCTGCGTTGGATGGGCGTGCATTCCGTCACCGGCATTGATGACGCTACAGTCTATCTTGGAGGCCACGTAGTTCGGAGCGCCGGATGTGCCGTGACGCATGACCACGACGTCGGGGTGCATGGCCTCGAGTGTTCGACACGTGTCTTGAAGCGTTTCGCCCTTCTCTACGCTCGACGCGGAGACGTTCATGTTGATGACGTCGGCGCTCAACCGTTTGCCCGCGAGCTCGAACGAAGTGCGAGTGCGGGTCGATGCTTCGTAAAAGAGGTTGATGATGGTCTTACCGCGAAGGGTTGGTACCTTGCGAACAGGCCGACGGGACACTTCGAAGAAAGCTTCGGCCGTGTCGAGGATGCGCTCGACCTCGGCGCGCGTGAGGCCTTCGATGTCGAGCAGGTGACGGTGCGCGAACGACTCCATCACTCGCCCTCCGTGAGAACGACACGGTCAGGGCCCGCGGCGTCGATCCAGACGTCGAGGCGACTCTGCCGATCCATCTCGATGGTCCTGCCGACGAAGTCCGGTGCGATCGGCAGCTCACGGCCGCCGCGATCGCAGAGCACTGCGAGCCATACCCGCGCCGGTCGCCCGTGATCTTGAAGACATTCGATGGCGGCCCGCACCGTGCGACCGGATTGCAAAACATCGTCGACCAACACCACATGCCTTCCGTCCACATCGAAGGGAATGTCGGTCGGACCGATCTTGGGGTTCGGGAGCGCAGTGGCTGCGTCGTCTCGGTAGAGGGAGATATCGACCGTGCCGACCGGTGGCGCGGTTCCCTCGGCCTGCGCGATCTCATCGGCGATCCTCGCCGACAGCGCTACTCCACCCCGACGAATGCCAACGAGAGTGAGATCCTCGATGCCCGAGGTCGCCTCCACAATCGCCACTGCCATTCGTCGGACGCTACGTCGGATAGCGTCCGCATCGAGGGCGACCTTCTGGGTTCGAGCCACGGCGCCGGAGTGTGTGAGAAAACGGGAGGGCCTTCAACCCTAAGACCGCTAGGCGACCGACAGGCCCCCATCGATGGTCACGAGGCTTCCGGTTTGCCAAGGATGATCGAGCAAACCCACGATCACCGTCGCCACGTCTTCCGGCCAGCCCAGTCGACCGATCGGGTGTCGTGACCGCAGTGCCTCGAGCTGGGCCTCCACGCGCGCTTCGAGCTCTTTGCCGACCGGGGGCGCTTCGCCCGGGCGGAGTCGTGGCACGCGAATCATGTCGGTGTCGACGACGCCTGGAAGAACAGCATTGACGCGAACACCGGTCGGGGCGAGCTCGAGCGCCATCGCCTTGGTGATCGCGTTGAGGGCGGCTTTCGTTGCGGCGTAGGCCGAGGTGCCGGGCGCGACGCGCTCCGAAAGCGTGCTCGACACGTTGACGATCGCTCCACCCCGGTCGCGGAGATGCTCGGCAACGATTTGCGACAACAAGAGCGGTGCGATCAAGTTGAGTCGGAGCTGCGCGTCGACGGACTCGAGCTGGATCGCTCCCACCCGCTCGTACCGCGCCATCCCCGCGCAGTTGACGAGCCCGTCCACACCCTCGAACGCTGCGAGGGCTGCGTCCGCCACCGCCGACAACTGTTCGACGTCGCCGAGGTCGGCCGCAACGGTGCGGACGCGCTCCGGAGCCTGGCGGTGTAGCTCTTCCAGGAGATCTGCGTTTCGACCGATCGCGATCACCTTGCCGCCTCTTTCGAGAATCGCGTGCGCGGTGGCTCGCCCAATTCCTCGGGTCGCGCCAGTGACGACCACCCTGCCCTCGGAAACGCTCATGTCACCCGAGCCCCGCGATTTGACCCCACGGTGCTTCGGCTGGCACATCGGCCGGCTCGCCATCCACTTCGATTTCGTCTTCTTCGATGAAGCGCGGCGAATCGACGCAGAGGATCGTCTGATGTCGGTCGGTGGGGTTGGAATAGGTGTGTGCGGCGCCCAACGGCCAACGATGCACGGTGCCTGGGGGGCACGGCTGGCCTTGGCAGAGTAACCCATCGCCGAGGACCATCTCCGATTCACGCATTTGGCGATGCAGGTGAAGCGGGATTTCCCTGCCTGGAGCGACGTTGAGCCGGTAGATGCCCGCGCCTTTGGTCTCGTGGATGACGTCGACGGTACCAAACGGCTTGGTCTCGACGTCGATGGCGCACCATGAAGCCACGCGCTCGATCTCGAGTGACGGCACGGCGAACCCACCTAGCGCACGTGGCTTCGTCAGCCTGACGAGCACCGAGTCGATTTGGGCCCGGCGCTCGTCGGGTGCGGGGGGCGCCAAGAGGTACCGGGCGAGAACGTGGGCGGCGGTCTCGAGAAGCCGAAAGCGACAGCTTCGGAGCAAGAAGACGAGCTGAGACGCGGTGGCGGCGTAGTCGACGGTCGACGAGAAGCTCTCCTTCACGGCGGAGGCCTCGGTATCGAGCCGCATCTCGACATCGACACGGAGCGGTTGAGATGCGTTGCGCTCGTGCGGGTAGACGCCGACCACGCAGTCGACCATCAGCTCCTCGATCCGCAGCACATCCATCCGGGGAAGGCTATCGCATTTCCGGACTTCTGCTAGAGTTCGCCAGCCCATGAACCAGCACAGGTCCAAGCCCATGAACGACGTGGTTGAGCTTGCCGCGTTTCGCCCCGTCCCGCGCACCGGTGTGATCTACGTGACGGTCGAGGCGCAAAAGCGCGGGTTCAAGATGGACGCGCCGGAGTGGTGCAATCTCGGCCAAGGTCAGCCCGACACCGGAGCGCTTCCCGGCGCCCCCGAGCGAGTCACGCAGATCGACGTGCACAGCTATGATCTCGACTACGCACCCGTGGCCGGGGTGTGGGAGCTCCGAGAGGCCGTCGCGTGGCTCTACAACAAGCTCTTTCGCCGCGGGATGAAATCGCAGTACTCCGCGGAGAATGTCGCGATCGCGGGCGGCGGACGTGTCGCGGTCATGCGGGCATGCGCGGCGATTGCGCCGATTCATCTCGGCCACTTCTTACCGGACTACACGGCGTACGAAGAGCTCCTCGACGTGTTCCGGCGTTTCCTGCCGATCCCGATTCTTCTCGACCCCAAGTCGGGGTACGAGTTCAGCGCGGCACAGCTCGAGGAGGAGATCCTCGGTCTCGGTCTGAGCGCGATCTTGCTGAGCAACCCGTGCAACCCAACGGGCAAAATCGTCGAAGGAGACGTCCTCGCGGACTGGGTCGAAAAGTCGCGAAGCTTGGGCTGCGCTCTCTTGCTCGACGAGTTCTACTCGCACTACGTTTGGACCGGCGATCAGTCGATCGTGAGCGCAGCGCAGTACGTCGAGGACGTCGACGAGGATCCGATCGTGGTCTTCGACGGGCTTACCAAGAACTGGCGGTACCCAGGCTTCCGGGTGAGCTGGATCCTCGGGCCGAAGCGCGTGATCGAGTCGGCGGCGAGCGCCGGGTCGTGTTTGGACGGTGGCGGCGTAGCGCCGATGCAGCGCGCCGCGATCGAGCTGGTCCAGGAGGAGCCCACCCTGGCGGAGACCAAAGCGGTTCGGACAGAGTTTCGTAAGAAGCGCGACTTCCTGGTGGAGGGCCTGAAGGCCATCGGGGTGCGGTTCGACCTCGAGCCTCAGGCCACGTTTTACGCGTGGGGTGATCTGAGCGAGCTCCCGCTTTCGATCCGGAACAGCGACGACTTTTTCAAGGTGGCGCTCGACCACCAGGTGATCTGCGTGCCGGGTCACTTCTTCGACGTAAACCCAGGAAAGCGCCGGACGGGCCGCCCCTCCCGATTCCTGAACCACATGCGGTTCTCGTTCGGCCCCCCCATGCCGGTGCTCGAAGACGCCCTCGGGCGCCTCCGCGACATGGTCTCCAAGGCCCCGTAAAGCGACTTCGTCGCCACGGGGCAAGCCCCTGAAATTCGAACGGAATTGGCGCCGTTGGCGCCGGTTTTTTCCGGTTTGTCGCGTGTGTAGGTGATCATACTACATATGACGACATCTACAGCGGTCGCGGCAAGGATTCAGCAACAGCCGAGGGAGGCAGCCCCCTTCGTGAAGTGGGCGGGGGGCAAGGGCCGACTGCTGAGCCAGCTGCGACCGCTGCTTCCCCCGGGAGTCGCCTGCATGCGCCACGTCGAGCCCTTCGTCGGCGGTGGCGCTCTTTTTTTCGCACGCGCGCCCGAGCGTGCGCTTCTGACCGACATCAACCCCGCCTTGGTGGCGACCTACGCAGCGATTCGCAACGACGTGCAGAACGTGATCCAGGGCTTGCGCGGGCTCGCCGGCCACCACTCGAAGGAGAGCTACTACCAGGTTCGCGAGCGCTACAACGAAGGCCACCGACTCTCCGCATCGACGCGCGCAGCGATGTTCATCTACCTGAACAAGACCTGCTTCAACGGCCTTCACCGCGTCAATCGCAAAGGCGAGTTCAATGTGCCGGTCGGCTCGTACAAGAACCCGCGCATCCTCAACGAGAACGGTCTCTACGCCGCAAGCTACGCACTGCAGGCCGTTCACCTCGCGTGCGTTGGTTTCGAAAGCCTGCTCGAAAGCGCCAAGCCCGGTGACTTCGTCTACTTCGACCCGCCTTACGAGCCCGTCTCGGAAACGGCGCGCTTTACATCCTACGCACGCAACGGCTTCACGCGGGAGGACCAGACCCGCCTCCGAGACGTCTACCACGCCCTAGACCGACGCGGCTGCAAGCTAATGCTCTCCAACAGCGACGTCCCTTTCATCCGAGAGCTGTACCAAGACTTCCGCACCGACACCGTGGCAGCCCCACGAGCGATCAACTGCAACGCAAAGAAGCGCGGCAAGGTCAGCGAAGTCGTCGTCCGCAACTACTGATCGCGCCGTAAAACCGACGCTTCGCGTCGCCCACGAGGCTTCGCCCCACGTGCTTTCAGCGAACCCCGACACGCCGGGCGAACGGACACCTGGCTGTCCACAGCGACTGCTGCGGCCGCACCCATCATGTCTGCCGTGGCTGCTGCGGCGTGAGCGCTCTTCGCCGCGCATATCTTCGAAGCCACGCACGCGCGATCACGAAAGGAATGATCAACATGACGTGACGAAGTCGGATGCCACTCTGCTCCGATCCATAAACCGGTCGCACCGGAACATCTCGCACGCGCAAACCACACATCGTGAGCCAGCTCAGGAGATCGTTCGGGTAGCCGTAGCCCTTCCACAAGCGCTCCCAATCGAGCGCCTTTTGGGTGCGACGATTCATCGCGGCATAACCGCACTGCGAATCCTGCACATCTACGCCAATGGCTTGCCTCGTCAGCAAGGAGAACACGTGGTTCCCCAGCCATCGGTGCCATGGCATCACCTCGCGTGCCGCCGGCCAGCCGAGGCGATTGCCCTTTACGTAATCGGCCTCCCCAGCGATCAGAGGCGCAAGCAAGGCCGGTAGATCCGCCGGGTCCATTTGTCCATCCGCCGCCATCACCGCTGTGAAGTCCGCGTCGAGCAAGGACGCGTGCCTACACCCGGTCCCAATCGCGGCGCCGACGCCTTGGTTGGTTTCGTGCTCGATGAGCTCGACGCGCCCACCAAAGGCGCGCGCCGTCTCATTCGTGGTGTCAATGCTTGCGTCATCGACCACGATGATGTGGTCCACGAAGCTCGGAATGCCTTCGAGGGCCCCCCGAATCAGCTTCGCCTCGTTGTACGCCGGCATGACGACGGCGATTCGTCTACCTGCGAGCATCGTAGCTCACTCGAGGGCGATGGGCGTCCGACATAACTACCGGCTATCGCCTCGCGATTCGCAGGTCAAGCACTTGCGGCGCAACCGGGCGCAGCGTAACCCCTCGGTCCATGACGGAAGTCCTCTTCGTGTCTAAGCCAGTCGCCCCCCCTTGGAACGACAGCAGCAAGAACCTTGTGCGTGACATCGCAGGACATCTGCAGCGCCACTCTCCGGTCTTGATGGGGCACCCCGGCCAAGCGAGCCCAATCGACCGGGGACGCGTCGAGGCGGTGTACGGCCTGGCGTCCGCGGGAGGCTTTGCGCCTAGCGTGAGAGAGAATCTAGGCGTCTTGCGCTATCTGCTGTTGGGGGGTTCTCCAGATCTTTGGCACTTTTTCTTCGCCCCCAACCCGAAGAGCTCGGCCGCCGGCCGCCTCGCGAGTGCGATTCGACGAGTGCCAAGTGTCCAAACCGTGTGCAGCATGCCGGCGGAGGGTCTGGCCGTTAAGAAGCTTCTCTTCGCAGATGTGACCGTCGCCCTCTCCCGGTCCGCGTACGAGCGCTTTCGCCAAGAGGGCGTCAGCGAGAGCGCGCTCCGACTCATTCCGCCGTCGGTGCCGCCTCTCACGCTGCCGACCGCACTCGAGCGAGCGAAGCTGCGCAAGAAGCACCAGCTTCCGGACGCGACCCCCATTTGGATCTACCCGGGTGACCTCGAGTTCGGCGGTGGCGCTGAAACCGCATTGCAAGGGTTCGCAGCATGGAACCGCTCGGATGCAGTGCTCTTGATGGCCTGCCGCCGGAAGACACCGCAGGCAGACGAAGCGCTCTCCCGGCTTCGTGGACAAGCCGAGCAATGGGGCATCGAGTCTAGGGTACGCTGGCTTGGGGAAACCCGACACATCCACGAGTTCCTCGGCCTCAGCGACTTCGTCGTCATGGTCAACCGGACGGCCTACGCGAAGATGGACTACCCGCTCGTGGCGCTCGAATCGATGTGCCTCGCGCGCCCGGTGCTCGTCGGAAAGGGAACCCCGTCGGGAGAGCTCGCCGAGGGTGGCGGGGCGGTCGCCGTGGAGACGAATGGCGAAGCCTTGGCCGAGGCGATCGAGAGTCTGAGCACCGACGAGGCGTGGTACGCGGACGTCGGACAGAAGGCGCGTGCACTGGCGACCTCGAAGTTCTCACCGCAAGAAGTCGCGGCAGCGTACGAGCTGCTCTATGAGGAAATCCATGGGTGAAGGGTCCGAGCAAAAGGCGCGGCGATACTACGACGACTTCAGTAACTCGTATGAGCGAGGGCGGGGCTATGGCTATCACCAAATGATCGACGATCTCGAGGTTCAGGTCACGGCGCCCTACGCCAGAGGCGCACGTGTGCTCGAGCTCGGGTGCGGCACGGGTTTGATCCTAGCCCGAATCGCGAAAATCGCGGAGGAGGCCGTCGGGATCGACCTGTCGGAAGGAATGGCGCAACGAGCGAGGGACCGCGGTCTCGATGTGCGCATTGGAAGCGTCTGCAACCTACCCTTCGAGGATGACCAATTCGACCTCACCTACAGCTTCAAAGTGCTCGCGCACATCCCGGACATCGAAGCGGCGGTTCGGGAGGCCGCGCGCGTCACGCGGCCGGGCGGTCACCTCCTGCTGGAGTTCTACAATCCGTGGAGTCTTCGCTATCTTGCGAAGAAGCTCGCCGGCCCTCAGCCGATCAGCGACGACCGAACCGAGGCCGATATCTTCACGCGGTGGGACTCACCTCGTGCAATTCCCAAGCTGTTGCCGCCAAACGTCGCGCTCGTCGACTATCGTGGCGTTCGCGTGCTCACGCCCTTCGCAGCCGTCCACCGCATCCCGTGGGTCGGGCGCGGCTTGGGCCGGGCCGAGCTCCTGGCAAGCCACTCCCCGCTTCGATACCTCGGCGGCTTCCTGATCGCCGTGTTGCGAAAGGCCTGACGCCCATGCCAGGGCCCACCATGTACCGAGGCTTGCATTCCGGCGGCACAGCCGAGAGCATAGTAGACTCAAACACCCTCTTGGATCGGCTGTGGAAGGGCTACGGCTATCCAAAAGATTGGCTTAGCTGGTTAATCTGATGTTCGGCCCCCAACACCTCTTGTCTTCCCTTTTCTTGCGCCCCGATGAATGGACCACCTTCGCTAGCAAGTTGGGTCGTGGACTGACTGCGGCTGGCCTAACTGCAACGGTTGCGGCGGTCTCCGACATCGCGCTCACCGGTGATGATCTTTCGATTCGAGCGTTCGTCGGTACCGCCGGGCTTGGGCTGGGGTTTGGGTTAA
>JAPUKT010000314.1 GCA_027295555.1 Deltaproteobacteria bacterium | reverse complement strand
GGCATCGTCGCAGAAGTGCATTCGCATCAGCGGAAAGCACAACGACCTCGAAAACGTCGGCGTGACGGCAAAGCACCACACGTTCTTCGAGATGCTCGGCAACTTCTCGTTTGGCGACTACTTCAAGCGCGAGGCCATTCAGTTCGCCTGGGACTACTTAACCAACACGCTGGGGCTCGAGCCGGAACGTATGGTGGTCACGGTCTTCGGTGGTGAGGAAGGCCTTGCGCCGGGCGACGAAGAAGCAGCCAAGATCTGGGCTGATGTCACGGGCTTCTCGAAGGATCGAATAATTCGCTGTGGTGCCAAGGAGAACTTCTGGCAGATGGGTGACACTGGCCCTTGCGGACCCTGCTCGGAGATTCACTACTGCCTCGGTCTCGACCACATCGATCCGCGCACTTTTGGCGAGGAGCCGGATCCCGATGGCCGAGGTTGGTTCGAGCTTTGGAACCTCGTGTTCATGCAGTTCGAGCGACACAAAGACGGCAAGATGATCTCGCTTCCTGCACCGTCCATCGACACGGGCGCCGGCTTGGAGCGCATTGCCGTCGTTTCGCAGGGCGTCCTGAGCAACTACGACACCGATCTACTCCGGCCGGTCGTGGACCTCGCGGCGGAGATCTCGGGCAAGCACTATGGGGCCAGCCAGTCGGACGACGACATCAGCATGCGGGTCATCGCCGACCACGCTCGCACCACGGCCTTTCTGATCTCCGAGGGTGTCTTCCCCGACAAAGACGGCCGAGCGTATGTCCTTCGACGTGTCATGCGGCGCGCGATTCGGCACGGGCACCGCCTGGGGATCGACGAGCCCTTCCTCCACCATTGTGCACTTCGCATCGTCGACAACATGAGCGCGGTATATCCACAGCTCGTCGAGCGTCGCGAGCTCATCGAGGAAATCACCCAGCAAGAAGAGCAGCGGTTCCGCCGTACGCTCGACAGGGGCCTCCAACTGATCGACGGCAACGAGGAATGGATCGAAAAGGGCGGCGCACGCTCCCTGCCCGGCGAAGTCGCTTTCCGGCTCTACGACACCTACGGCTTCCCGGTCGATCTTCAAGAAGTCATCGGTAAGGAACAAGGCTTCGAGGTGGACCACGAACGCTTCGACGAAGAGCTCCAAAAGGCTCGTGCGCGAAGTCGAGGCTCCAAGGTCGGCAGCAGCGCAGTGGCCGACGTGTACCCGATTGTTGCCGCGCGGGTCGGGACGGTCGAGTTTCACGGCTACGACACCGAGAGCGAGCGAAGCGAAGTGCTCGCGATCATCTCCGATGGCGGTGCCGTTTCCAAGCTCGAGGCGGGACAGGCCGGCGAGATCATCACCCGCAGCACGCCGTTCTATCCCGAGCAGGGAGGCCAGGTCGGCGATCGAGGCTCGATCGAGATCGATGGCTCGCTCTTCGAGGTCGAGGACACGCAAAAGCCGGTCGACGGTCTCATCGTCCATCGCGGTCGGGTCGCATCGGGCTCGTTCACACCAAACGTCGAAGTCGATCTACGCGTCGATCATGGGGCTCGGAGCGCGACTCGCCGCAACCACAGCGCGACTCACTTGCTCCATTGGGCGCTCCGCGAAGTCGTTGGGCCCACCGCCACGCAGAAGGGCTCGCTAGTGGCCCCTGACCGTTTCCGCTTCGACTACAGCGGAACGCGGCCTTTGAAGCCGTCTGAGATCGCCGCGATAGAGGACCTCGTGAACCGGGAGGTCCTCGAGAACATGGAGATCACCACCGAAGTGCTGGCAATGGACGAGGCGAAAGAGCGTGGCGCCATCGGCATCTTCGAGGAGAAGTACGGCGACGTCGTCCGGATGCTGCGAATCGGCCTGTCGCTGGAGCTCTGCGGTGGAACTCACGCCGCCCGCACCGGGGACATCGGGCTCTTCAAAATTCTGTCTGAAACCGGCCTTGCCGCAGGCGTCCGACGAATCGAGGCGACGACGGGGCTCAACGCACTTGCCCATCTCCGTGAGGTCGAGTCACAGCTCACGGGTGCGGCGTCGCTGCTCAAGGTGCCCGTACCACAGCTCCGAGACCGCGTTGGCCGGCTCATCGAGCAACAGAAGGAAGCTCAGCGCGAGATCGATCGTCTCAACCGCTCGCTCATGTCAGGAGGAAGCGGTGATCTTTCGGCCGCCGCGCGAAAGATCGATGGCGCCAAGGTTCTCGGAGCAACGGTTGAAATCGGCGATGCTGGGACGCTTCGTGAGATGGCAGACCAGTTGCGCGACAAGCTCGCGCCGGCTGTCGTGCTGTTGGGCTCGCCGAGCAAGGATGGCAAGAAGGCTTTGCTCGTGTGTAGTGTGTCGAAGGGCCTCACCGATCGCTTCCGCGCAGGTGACATCGTGAAAGCCGCTGCTGCGGTTGTCGGAGGCGACGGGGGAGGGCGTCCAGACTTCGCGCAAGCGGGTGGTCCCGACCCGAGTCGCCTCGACGAGGCCGTGACCAAGGTCTACGAGCTCGTGGGAGCTACCTAGGTGTCGGCCAAGTCCCAGATCGTCGGCGCGGGCATCAATTCGTATTTGAACCTTCGACGGTCTAAGTACGCGCTGCATACCGTTGGTCGGTTGCTACGCGGGGGGAAGCGTCGCATCGCTTTCTACTATCGGGCAGACGACCCCTACAGCCATTTGCTGGCCCAGGTCATGCCTCGGCTTGCAACCATCTATCAGCTAGACGTCGACGTCATCCCGGTCGCCGAAGCGAGCCTTGCGGCGCACCCTGCTCCCGACATGTTGGCGCAGCACGCGATGCGCGATGCGGCTCTCCTCGCCGAAAGCTATGGCCTGAGCTTTGCTCCGCGTTCCGAGCTTCCCCCGGAAGACCGCATTCGACGCGCGCACGCGGTGCTCCTGCGAGACAGGCCGAGCGCCGAACAGCTCGAGGTGGCGCAACGCGTCGGCGAGGTGGTCTGGAGAGACGACGGAAGTGCCCTCGCGAGCCTGGTCGACCGGTATGGCGCGGTGTCCGGCGAGTTGGTCCGGCCGCTCTTGGAGCGCAACTACGAACGACTTCAGCGAGCGGGTCACTACCAGTCGGGCATGGTGCACTACGGCGGGGAGTGGTACTGGGGTCTCGATCGACTTCCCTACCTAGAGCGCCGCCTACAACAGGAAGGACTCGACGGAGACACCAAGCTGGCCGCGGGGCGAGCGCCGAGCCTTACCGTGATGCTCGGGGCCACCAATGGGACACCTCGTCTTCAGGTGTTCTTTTCGTTTCGCAGTCCGTACTCCTATCTGTCGCTTCCCCAGCTTCGGGACATGCGCGATCGCGGTTTGATCGACCTCGAGCTCCGCCCGGTGCTCCCCATGGTGATGCGAGGCTTGCCCGTTCCCCGCACCAAGAGGCTCTACATCGTGCGCGACGCCAAGCGCGAAGCAGACCGTCTCGGGATCCCGTTCGGGCGAATCTCCGATCCACTCGGCAAGGGGATCGAGTATTGTTTTGCGGTTTTCTACCACTGCGCGGTCCCCAAGGGGCTCGAGCTCGAGTTTGCGCTTTCGGCGCTTCGGGGCAGTTGGTCGGAGGCCCGGGACATCGCATCGATCCCGGATCTCCTCTTTCTCGCCGAGCGTGTGGGCATTGGCGAAGCCGAGGTCAGGGAAGCCCTTTCCGACGACGGCTGGAAGGAGAAGGCCAAGGCCAACCGTGAAACGCTGACCGATCTCGGTCTATGGGGGGTGCCATCGGTTCATATCGGCTCGTATTCGACGTGGGGCCAGGACCGAGTCCCCCTAATCCGCGCGGCGCTCGCAGGCTCGTAGCCGATATGTAGGTCTCTTTCTCCGTGAAAGACTTTACGAGCCTTCGATTTCCTGTGACATTGATTCCGTGGCCGTCTCGGAAGAGAAGCTCTCTGAGCTGGAAGAAGCCCTTGCCGAGCTAGGTAAGGACGACGATGAAGTCTCTGCGGTCCTCCGTCGTTTTGAAGGAGGCCAGCGAATGGACTTGGCCGCTGTCGACAGCGAGCTCGACGCCCTCGGCGACGGCGCCAGCCTCCCCCCGAAGGACGAGCGGGAGAGCGATACCACGGAGGTCGAAATCATCGACCCCGACGACGACTTCGTGTTCTTGGTGGATGAGGACGATC
>JAPUKT010000313.1 GCA_027295555.1 Deltaproteobacteria bacterium | reverse complement strand
ACGTTGCCCCACGGTTGGACCACCACGTGAATCCAACCACGGCTAGCGCGCGCGGCGGGCGCCGCTGGAGTGGCCTCTTCGTCTTTTGCAGCCGACGGTTCTTCGGTGCTGGCCTGTGTCGGGGTCCTGGCGACGACCTCGGCAGGTGCCGTCGTGGCGCGGGGCGGGATCGTGGCGGAAGGACTCAACGACTCGGTTGCGACGACGCCGGCGGCCAGGGTGATCACGGCCACGACGGCAAGTACAGCGCGACGCCCGGGTCCTCGCGCTTTGCCCGTGGTCGGTGGCATTCCCTCGACACGGGGGGCGTTAGGAAGCTCAGGCGCACGACTCAGCTCGGTGTCCGGGTCTTCCCTCCGCGCCCGCACGTGCATCCTCGTGCTCGGGCCTCCGCGCTGCGCTTCCACCATCGACGCGAGCTCCCGCCGAACCCGCGGGGGTGGGGCGAGGGCGGCGAGCTCCTCGAGGAGTTGCGAGGCGCTTGGCGTGCGGTCTTCGGGGTCGATGGCGATCAAGTTCTCGATGACTTCCTGCAACGCAACGGGCACGCCGGGCGCCACCTCGGCTAAAGCTCGTCGCTGGCCTTCCACGATGCGTTGCATGGTCTCGACATCGTGTGCCCCGTCGAACGGGCGAACCCCCGCCACCGCTTCGAACAGCACCACACCCAGGGAAAATAGATCCGAGCGAGCGTCTACCGCCTCGCCGCGCATCTGTTCCGGGGACATGTACGGGATCTTCCCCTGTACCCTCTTACTGGCGGTAGCCGCGGCGCTTTCGATCGCCTTGGCGATGCCGAAGTCTGCGAGCTTGGTTTCGCCTGCCCTGCTGATCAGCACATTCGCGGGGGAAACATCGCGGTGGATGATGCTTTGGTGCGCGTGTTCGAGGGCATAGGCGAGGTCGAGGCCGACCAACGCCACCATCTCCGGAGGCAGCTTCTGGTCCGTCAGCGATCTCAGAAACGAGCGCAAGTCCACGCCGTCGACGAGCTCGAGCGCCATGTAACTGACGCCTTCGACTTCGCCGAAGTCGGTGACTCCCACGATATTGCTATGGCGAAGTTGCGCGGCAAGCTTCGCCTCTCTGCGGAAGCGGCCGATGAACTCCGGGTCATGGCTGTACGCTGGCAACACCCGCTTGAGACAAACTCTCTGCTCGAACCCGCCCGTGCCTGCCCGCACAGCCTCGAACGTTTCCGCCATGCCGCCGACGCCAAGACGGCGCAGAAGGCGGTAGGACCCGAACTCTCTGGGCTCACCCGGCATCTCTGCTCAGCCTACCATTTCGCCCGACGAGGAGGGGCGATGCATCGTGCGACCGAAAAGCGCTGGCGCGCTCACGTCTCGCGATACACCCTCCACCGCCGCAAATGAAGGCGCAGGCCGATCTACCGTTCGGCGTCGATCGCACCATCTTCCGACGTCTCTTCGATCTAGCGATGCCCATCGTCGGATTGAACGTGCTGAGCGTGATTACGCTCGCGGTCGACACCGCCATGTGCGGTCGCCTGATCGATGCCGAGGAGGCGCTCACCGCCCTTGGCTTCGCGAGTCAGCTGATTTTCCTGCTGATGGTGGCCATGCTGGGGCTTGTCGTCGGAACGGTCGCCTTCATTGCGCGCGCGCACGGGGCTGGCGAGACGGATCGCATCAATCACGTGCTCCATCAGAGCATCTTACTCACATACTTGGTGTCGATCGTGGTGGCGGTGGTCGGCAATCTCGGTGCCGGCGTGGCGATGGAGTGGATGGGCGCCGATGCCGAGATGCGGGATTTGGGGGTTCGGTACCTTCGACCGCTCTTCACGTTTACGGTCTTCTACTACTTGAACATGCTGTTTGCCGCGGCCCTGCGCGCGGTAGGAAACACGATGTTGCCATTTGTGATCGCCATCGTGAGCAACCTGATTAACATCGTGCTCAACTACGGACTGATTCTCGGGCGCCTCGGCCTCCCCGCATTGGGCGTGGAGGGCGCTGCCTGGGGGACCGTGATCGCCCAAGCGGTCGCTGTGCTCATGATGGTGGTGATCCTTCGCCGGGACGTCGTGCCCGGCATGCGTGCGTTCCTACGACCTGCTCGAATCGACCGTCCGCTCGCAAGTGATCTATTTCGGGTGGGTGCCCCCGCCGCATTGGACATGGTGATCCTGAACGTTGCCTTCCTGTCGATCGTCGGGATGTTGGCGCGCGTTGCGCAGGTGACCGTAGCAGCGCACGGGATCGGTTTGCGCATCCAGTCGTTGGCCTTCGTTCCCGGCTTCGGCGTGTCGCAGGCTACCGGCGCGATGGTCGGCAACGCGCTCGGCGCGAGCAACATCCCCGAGGCGCGTCAGATCGTCCGGGCCGGCGTGATCCTTTCGACGATCATCATGACGACCATCGGGCTCGCAATCGTCATCGGCGCCGAACCGATCATCGCGATTTTCGATGTCGACCCCGCGACCGAGCTCGGCCGTTACTCCGTGACCTGGATGCGGATCCTCGGCTGGGGGATGCCCATCATCGGAGTCCACATCGCGCTCATCGGGATGCTCCGCGGCGCCGGTGCCACCAACACGAGTCTCAGGATCAACATCGTGGGCACGGTGGTCATCCAGGTGCCCCTCAGCTGGTTCCTCGGTTTCGTGGTGGGGTGGGGGGCTTTCGGCATCTGGGTCGCCCTGCCGATCTCCTTCTTCGTTCGCATGTGCCTGGGAATTTGGGCCTATCGGCTTGGGCATTGGGCTAAGGCAGGCGCTTCGGTCTGAGACCGTCCAGGGCTGGGATTTCTCTCTGACCCCCGATTTTGGTAACCTGTAGCCATGATCAATGCCTTGATACGGGCGGTGTATCGGGCTGCGCACTGGGGGTTACGTCTTCTTTGGCTCGTTCGTAGACCAGAGACGACGGGAGCGTTGGTTGCAGTCTGGTACGAGGGGCGGGTTCTCCTGGTGAAGAACTCCTATCGAGCACAGATGACGTTGCCTGGAGGTTACGTCAGGCCCCGCGAAGATCGCCGCACCACGGCGGCGCGTGAGCTTCGCGAGGAAGTGGGTATCAACGTCCAGCCCAAGCGCCTCATGCATGCGTACCGCGGTACACATCTCTTCGAGCACCGAAAGGATACGCTCGACATCTACGAGTTTGAAGTCGACACGGCGCCCAAGGTGTGCGTGGATGATCGAGAGGTCGTGCTGGCGGAGTTCCACACTCCGGACCAGGCGCTTGGCATGGAGATCGTCCCGCACCTCCAAGACTACCTTGCGCAGCGGGTATCCCAAGAGGCAGCTTGAGTCCCGTCAACCCGCGCGAGCGTCTGGCTCGCGAAGCGGTCCGACTTCACGAGCGCTACCACCTCGAGGTCATAGAGCGTTTTGGGCTTTGTCCTTGGGCGAAGCATGCGCGCGTGGGGAATCGAACACGGGCCCACGTCGTGTTGGACGAGCCTTGTCTTCCGAACGAGCTCGCACCCGTGCTCGAAGGCTGGGACACGGATGAATCCATCGACGTCGCATTCGTCATCGCACCGAGGTTCGGCGACGGGTCTGAAGCATTCGCGCGATGGGCCGCCTCACTGACCGCGCTCCTCGACGATCGTTTCCTTTCCGCTCCATTCCACCCAGGTGTGGACGAAGCAGCGGGTTCCGTGCGCTTCTTCCGCCAGGCTCCCGACCCAACCGTACAACTCGTCCGACGCGCTCGCCTCGAAGAAGTCCGAGCCCAAGACCCACCTCACTACAAGGACATCTTCACGGTGAATATGAGAGACCTCGAGGCGGACCGGGCGCCCAAGACGGTCGCGGCTTCAGTCATCGAGCACAACGAGCGCGTCCTCGAAAGGGAAGGACGCCACGCCCTACAGGCCATCCTCGATGACATCTACGCGGATCGAGACCGAACGTACGCGGGCTTGATCCCCCTTCTTCAGTGACAGCGGCAGGAACTGTGTTGGGGGATCTCGACCGGGCCGGGGGGGTGGGGG
>JAPUKT010000312.1 GCA_027295555.1 Deltaproteobacteria bacterium | reverse complement strand
AACTCCTGCTGAACACGCCAGCCTTTGCTGGACGCACACCGCGACACGAAGTTCTCGTTGGCTTTCCGAGGTCTCTTGGACAGTTCCGGCGTCGCGGTCGTCCGCCTGCCGCCACGTTCGCCCAACCTGAAGGGCTATGCTTCACACTGCACCTCATCCGTACGGTTTAGCACGACGCTGGGTAAATGGTGTCGTTCTGAGAGTTTTCGGCCCTGGGCTTTGACCGGCGGGTCCTCGCGGGGATGTTCGTACAAGCACTCGTTCTTGTCTGTATAGGCATGGGCGCGCAACAGGCCGTGGAGACGCCATATCTTCACGGTCGCGGTTGACACACCAAGTAAGTCAGCCATTTCGTCGGCGGTGCGCATGCCCGCATCCCGCAGGCGATCATACCTCGTCCTCATCTGGTAGCCACGACGTATGCGCGCCACGATGCGAGCGTGGAAGCGTTTACCCTCCCCCGACATACGACCTCTGTCGTTGAGGATCTTCGCAATCTCGGCCTCGGTATGATCATCGAGTAGGGTATCAATCTCGGCGACAATCTGCTTCGATGTTTGACGCATCTCCCACGCAGTTGGCGGAATGGGCAGCTCGAGCTGTCGTGTCGCGCCGCCGCGAAAGCGGACACCGAGTGTAATCACATCGCCTTTCATCAGCGTGACGTCCTCGAGGAGTAACCGCACCATGCGTTTGCGTTCACGTTGAGGCGTTTTCGGATCGTTCCATAACCTCGGAAAATCGGCAGCGAGGGCAAGGATGTCTTTTCGTTGCTCGTCGCTGATTCGTCGGTGATCCTCCTGACGACGTTGCTCGAGCTCTTCTTGTGCATCATGCAGTCCACGCAGCTTTTCGTTCCACTCAGCTTCGAGGACATCCGCCACGAGGCGATTGCCCGGATCGACCTCCATGAAACGCCGCCGGGCCAGGTCACCCTCCTGTCGTGCTCGTTCGACGCGCTGGCCCCGCAAGGCATCGGCCTCGTGAATTCGTGTATCGAGCTCGGCCTGGACTTTCAAGGCCACCTCCAGGGTCACGGGGGTAACCGCCTCCACGAGCAGTTCGCCGATGGCCCGATCGATGGCCGCGCCCGGGATCTGCTGGCATTTTCGTGTCGCGGTGTCGATGGCCTTGCGCTGGCAAACGTACTCAGGCCACTGCTCGCCCTTACGCGTGTGATAGCGGACGGTGATCCGATTGCCACACAGGCCGCAGACGACCAAGCCTTGTATCAATGCCGGCCCCTCGCGCGGTGGACTCTTGCGTCGCTCGGAGCCGTGGGCCTGGGCATTGTCGCGTAGCTGTCTCCGATTGGTCTCGAATTGTTCCCAGGTGATGTAACCCGGGTGTGCGTCGAGCAGTAGTGCGGTCCACTCCTCCCGCGGAAGTGACTTGATCTCGACGGTGCCGTCGACGCGCTTGCGCGTGTGAGTCCGGCCGAAACAGAACGCGCCGGCGTAACGGGGATTGTGCAGCACCCTCAGAACACGCCAGTGCAGCAGTGACTCCCACAACAGCTCTCCCTTGTGCGGCCCGTAGCGTGGCCGGCGCGGAAACCGCAAGCCTTGTTCGCGAAAGTGTTTGACCATCGCCGAGGCCGTGCCCGTGCGCTCGAAGGTTTCGAACAGGTGTTCGAAGCTCCGTTGGACCTGGACGTCGGGATCGAGCACCACGTTGCCATCCGGATCGTACAGCAGGCCGACGGGTAGCGGGGTTTGTAGCGCACCTCGGCGTGCCTGGTTCAGAATGCCGCCACGCAGCCGTGCCCGCATCACGTGGAGCTCTGCCTCGCTCATCGTTCCCTTGAGGCCGAGCAAGAGGCGGTCGTTGAAATCACCCGGGCTATAGATCCCGTCCTCATCAAGAATCAGGGTGTCCGTCAGCGCGCAGATTTCCAGGAGCCTGTGCCAATCGGTGCTGTTTCGCGCCAGCCGCGAAACCTCCAGGCCGAGCACGATCCCGGCTCGGCCCATGCCGACCTCGCCTACAAGTCTCTGAAAGCCCTCACGGTCAACGCTCGAGGCTCCGGACTTCCCCAGGTCGGAGTCGATCACGACAACGCGCTCGATGGGCCATCCCATCGCCACTGCCCGCTCTCGCAATGCGTACTGGCGCCTCGTACTCTCGGTATTCTCGAACACCTGGCGCACGGTCGATTGGCGAACGTACAGATACGCATCGCGTCGCAAATGGTCCGGGGTCACTTTCTGGTGGGCATTCCCGCTCATGCGTGTACCTCCGGTATCTGGCTGAGAGCCATGGCTGCGAGCACGTTGATCAGATCCGTACTGGTACTGTCAGGCAGTGGCGACGGCCGGAATCTCTCGGTAGAGGGTGCCGGCGCGGGCACCTTCGACCACTGCTCGACCCAGGCGGCCAGCCCCTGACGCAGCAGAATGGCCAGGCCGAGCCGACCTGCCAGGATCTGCCGCTCCACCGTATGTCGTCGGAGCTCCTCGTAGCGCGCAACATGCCCCGGAGTACTCTGCCGGGGCGCCGCACTCATGGCTGGCGTTTTTTTTCCTGGCGAGCCAAGGCACGCTCGATGCTGCGGGGATGGATCGAGATGCCAAAGCGTTGCTTGACCCACGCGGCCAGGGTGGCTGCGTCTGAGTCCGGCTCCTGATCCAGCGTGTCGCGCAAGGCTTCGACGACCTTCTCGGACAATTTGTGGGCGCGGCGCGGCCCCGGTTTTCTTGGCAGCAACGCGGGTAGGCCACCTTCCTCGTAAACCCTCTGGGTCCGATAAAAGGACGGACGCGATAGCCCGAAGCCCGCTGCGGCCTGGCTCACCGTGTGTCCGTCCACCCGAACACGGCGCAGCATCTCGTATTTGACCTGCAGCAAGTCGCGAGGGTCGAAAAACTCGGTAGAACGGAACAACTCGTCCGAGACCTTCTCCGGGTGTGGATGGAGACAGCCTTGGTGACGGAGGGCATCGGCTTTGGGGTCGGGTTTGCGTGGCGGCATGATCGACTCCTCGCTGGAATGTAATGTACATTATGCCGTAACGTAATCCGTAGTCAAGATGAATATGCCGGAAATGGCTCCCTGTTAACACAATTACAGACATTATTGCCACACTCCGAATTAGGCCCTCGGCGTTGCTGGGCATAATTGTGTTTACGATCACGGCGTAATTACCTTTACGCACGATGGCCCCGCTGTCGCTGACACACAGCGCCCTCATCGCTGGGTCTCTCGGGCCAGTTTGGTCAGCTCGAGCAGGTCGGCCACGCGATACATCGACCGACCGCCGGAAACGACAATCAGGGGGTCGTCATCGCCAACGCTCGTCCAGCGCGCGGGAATCGACCGCAGTTCCTCGCCTTGATTCAGAAAGAAGACCCGGTCCTCACCCCAGCACTGCCGGTGATGGGCCAGCTCAAACTCACGTCCGAACAGCGGGTGGAACTGATGCGTTATCCGGAAACGTCGTTGCTCATTGTCCGAATCGGGTGCATTCGACGACCGAGTCCAACGCCTACGCCGAGCGATTCGTCAGGTCGATCAAGGATGAATGTCTCAGTCGGATGATCTTCTTTGGGGGACGGTCGCTTCGGAAAGCGACGCGGGAGTTCGCCGCTCATTATCACAGCGAGAGGATCCATCCGCCGACTCCACGACCAAGTCACCT
>JAPUKT010000311.1 GCA_027295555.1 Deltaproteobacteria bacterium | reverse complement strand
GAGATCGCATGCTTCGGCTCATCGAGAATCTCCTCGAAGAGGAAGCAGATCTGGAGAAGCAGGTCGAGCTTGGCTCCCGCGTCGGTCGTTGCCTCGATCCGCTGTTGGTAGAGCGCGCGAAGGTCGTTCCACTGCTCGTGCTTGGTGTAGAGCTGCTTGAGCGCGGCGAAGGCAGTCGCATCGCCCGCATCGTCGTCGAGGACGCTACGATGAAAGCGAGCCGCTTCTTCGGGAAGACCAAGTACGCCATCGTGCAGCTCGGCAGCCCTTCTACAAAGGGCCACCTCCGCTTCAGGATCCAGGTCGCCGGCGTCGATCGTGAGGACCAATGCCTTCGCGAACGCTTGATGCTGACCAGCCGCCTCCGCAACACCACCGAGACGATCCAGGAGGTCGAGGTCGCGCGTGTTGTCCATGAAGGCTGACTCGAGCGCGGCGTATGCGCCGGAGGCATCGCCGAGCTCCGTCGCGGAAAGCTCCGCTAGTCGTAGACGCATCGTGCGGCGCTCCTCACCGTCCTCGGTCTGGTCGAGCCGCTTTCGCAGAAGCCCGGCGAGCTTTTCGAACTCGCCGCGTTTGGCATACGCGGGATCGAGCAAGTCCATCGCACGCGCGAACAGCGTGCCATCCTTGGCCGAAATCGCCTCTAGTGCGGCGATCGCGACTTGATTGCGACCATCGAGTGCGAGCGCGTCGCAATAGCACTCGAGCGCACCCGACGAGTCTTCGAGGTGGAGTCGTCGCAGGTCGGCAAGCTGCAGATACACCGCAAGCCGATCGTCGTCGGCCATCTTGGATTGAAGCCGTTTCTCGAGCGCGCTGTCGAGCCGGTCCCATTGTTTCAGCTGTTGGGACAACCGCTCGACGGCCCTCAACGCGTCGACGTCGTGAGGATTGTTGTCGAGGATTTGCCAGTGGCGTTCCGCGGCCGCAGCAAGGTCCCCCAGTTGTTCTTCTTCGACTTGTGCGACCTCGTTGAGCAGCACCCATTTTTCATCCGGGTCGGTCACGGCTCGCAGGCGACGCTCGTAGAGCTTGCGAAGGTCCGCAAACCGCCGTTCGGCGCGGTACAATCGATCGAGCACCGCCATGGCTTCGGCATCGCCGGGCTCTTTCCCGAGAATGGCTTCGAGTTGCCGAATTGAGTCTTGGGATTCTCCCAATCGTTCGCCGGCGATCGAGGCGATCCGTCGCTGAAGGTCGGTCCGCTCGGATTCCGAAGTTCCCGGGTCCTCGACGCGCGCGCGGAACAGAGCGACGAGGTCCTCATAGGCCCCTGCCGCTTCGGCCGACTGCTCGAGCCCGGTCACCACCCCTGGCCCGGATGGAAAAAGCATATACGCGCGGCTCGCCCACGCGAAGGACGAGGCCGGGTCGCGCAGACGCTCGAGGGTGACGATGCGTAGGGCGCTGAGGCGCAGCAGCCTGTCCTCGGGCTCACCTTCCTGGGGAGCGCCTGCCTCGATGATCTCCAGCATCTCGGCGTACCGCCCCCACTTCTGATCCCGCTCGTAGATCGGCGCGAGCCTCCGGACGGCTTCCACGTTCGTCGCATCCGCGACGAGCACTCTTTCGAGACTTCGAAGGGCCCGATGCGGCTCCCCAAGCCGGTCGCGGTAGACCGTGGCGGCGCGAAGGCTCAGCTCGACGACAGCCTGAGGCTCTCCCGCATGCTCGGCGGCCTGGCTAAGCACGTCGGCCAAGCCCGCCCAGTCCTCGCTTTGACCATAAAGCGTCTCGAGCGGTTCCCAAGCGCCCGATGCCACATAGGCGTCTCTCAACGTGCGGCGAACGCGGCTGCTCTCGGGATCGAGCTCGAGGAGCTGCTCCCACACCGTCACCGCTTCGCCCGGAAGCGACAGTCGCTCCATCAGCACCACGCCGAGGCGTTGAAGGAAGTCGAGTTGCTCGGGCTGACCAACGCTTTGCTCGACGCGAGCTCGAAGTACCGCTCCCAGGGTCTCCCAGTCCTTCTCACGCTCTGCGAGCTGCCCGAGCGCATCGAGGGCTCCAGATGTATCGGGCGCCTCTTCGAGAACCTCTTTCCACAGCCTGATCGCGACCGCGTTCTGGTGCAGACGGCTCGCACAGAGCTCCGCCATCTCGATCTTCTTCTCGATCCGGGCGGTCGGCTCGACGGCAAGCTCGGCCTCCTTACCGAGTACGTTGAACAGCGCGGGCCACTTGCGCTTCTTGGTGTAGATCTCCTTGAGCCGCGCAAGCGCATCGGCGTGGTCAGGCTGAAGGGTGATGACTTGTTCGAGCGGCCGGGTCGCTTGGTTCAAATTGCCGAAGCGCTCGACCCATAGATCCGCCGCGCGCAGATGGAGCGGGATCTTCTCCTCCGGATCCCCAGCCACCTCGGCCTGTTGATCGAGGATTTGGATGAGCTCGTTCCAACGCCCCGACGCTTCGTACAGCTCCGCAAGCGCGGTCAACGCCTCGGGATCGTACGGCGCGAGCGTGACAATCTCGGCGTACACCTGAATCAGCATCGAATCGAGACGGAGCGCATCGCGATAGATTGGAATCAGGTCGCGCAGGAGCCGGAGCTTCTCGTCCTTCGCATCCTGAGAGAGAGCCTCGATCTCGCCGCGAATCGACTCCGAAAGGGCGTTCCACTTCCCGCTGCTCTCGTAGAGCTGCTGAAGCGCCGTACGCGCATCGAGGTCTGCAGGCGACAAGCGTTCGACGAGCTTCCACGCTTCGAGCGCGCGTTCTGGCCGATTGGCCGAGTTGGCGCGGTGGCCAAGCTCGCGCGCAAGCTGCAACTGACGATCCGGGTCGGTGGTCGTCCGCAACGCGTCGCCGAGGATGGTCAGCAAACGGCCTTCGACGTCCTCATCGCCGATTCGCTCCCGATAGAAGTCCAGTATGCCCGGATGCGCGGCGTCGATCTTTCGTAAGCGTGCAAAGTAGGGCTCGGCCGACTCGGCGTCCTTGCGGAAGCGCCAATGCACCATCGCGAGCTGGAGGAGCATCCCTTTTTCGGCTTCGAGCTTCTGTCGAGAACGGAGTGCGCTCTGGTACATCGCCGCGAGCTCGTCCCACGCCTCCTTGTCCGTGTAGTACTGAACCAGTGCCCCGAGGGCCTCTTCGTTCGTGGGCGTGAGCTCGAGGACTTTCCGATACGCCTCGGCAGCACCCTCGACATCTTCGAGGCACTGGCGCAGCACTCGCGCCGCCTGCAGCCAAGCACCGGCCTTTTCTTCACGGGTGCGCGCGGCCTTGGCAGCCATCACGAACACCGAAACCACGTCCTCCCAGCGCTCGCGCGCGCGAAGGCTCAGCGCGTACTGACGGGCCGTGCGCAGGTGAGACGGATCGGCAGCTAGTGCCTCATCGAAAATCGCATCGGCCTGCTGCGCGTCCCCTTCGCCGTACTGCCAAATCAACGATGCAGCCCTGGTGAGCAGTGAGGTTTTGAGCCGCGGATCGGCCGCTTCGCGGGCTTCCTCGACGAATCTGTGCGCGATCTCGCGCCACTTCTGCTCCGCCTGCTCAATCTGCTCGACGGCCTGCGCGACCTCCGGATCGTCGGACCCCCGACCCCCCAGCCGCTCATACGCTTCGCGAGCGCCCTGGTCGTCCATCAGCTCGTCGCGTCGAACGCGACCGAGCTCTTTGAGCAGGATCGTGTGGAACTCGGGTTCGTCCGAGACCATCTCCGACTCGATCTCCATCAGCCACGACGCAGCCAAAAACTCACCCCGCCGTTCGTGCCCCCCGCGAGCCGCTTCGATCAATCTCAGCGGGTCTTGTGCGTTCTTGTTGGCTGGCTCGCTATTGAGCAGTTGACGCAACTCCTTGATGAGTCGCGTGTCGTACGGATCCTCGAGCAACATGCCCAAGTAGTTCGCCACCGTGAGGTCCGGCATCTCCGCTCCCATTGATCCCCCGGTCGGAGGGATCTTTTTTCCCTTGGGTGATCTCACGAAATCCCGAAAAGCAAAAGGATCCTGCGAACTAAGCTCCCCACCTCGCAGGTGCTTAGATGTTAGCGGTCCCAACAACCCGACGGCAAGCCTCGAATTGTGGGAAATTCGCCGTCAACCGAAGCTTTGTGCGGTGGCTCTCAGAAGAGCATGATCGAGCCGGCCCAGGTCAGCGCGCCCCAGGTGACCGTACCGAGCGCCAGGTGGGTGGTCGCCAACGCTCGCAAGGTCTTGTAGTTATTAGCGCGATCGATGCCGAACCGATCGCCGTTGGCGATCACGACACCAAGGCTGATCTGGGCGAGCATCCCCGCGAACGTGACCCAACGCAGGATCTTGTGCGTTCGAAGCTTCCGCGCGAAATCGCTGTTGCCCTCGCTCACCCCCAAGGGGTCCGGCATCGCAAAAGACAAACCGAAGGTCGTGAAATAGAGGGCGCCAGTCACGACGCCCAGCGTCAAGTGGACCGTGGGCGTACCGCTACATTGACCTTGGCCAAACACCGCATCCCCCCTGACACATGGATTGGTGCCCTGACTCTGCCACCAGCCATATTGGTTGTAGAACTGGATCAGGCCCGACACGAGGGTCACCGTCATCATCGACCAGGTCGAGATTCCGAACCACTTGTGGATCTTCTTGATCTTGTTGCGTTGACGAAGCAGGTCGGCGGTGGTCGGTTCGGCGGGCTCTTCCAGCTCGGTCGACACTTGAACCGCAAGCACCGCCCCCGCGTCGATCACGACCGCAGGTGGTTGCCCGAGCGATGGATCGATGTTCAGAGACAAGCCAAAAAGCGGAGTGGCAAGCAAGAGAGCGGTCAGCGGGGCCATGGCGGCGGAGTATCTACCAGATCCGGCCGGGGGGCCAGCGCCAGCAGTCGGCAGAGGCCGGGGGGCGAATTTTCCGCTGGGCGTCACCGCCTTTTCACGGAGACCCACTCGCTGTAGATGAAGGGTATGGCCTCAGCACCGAAGTTGCCCGCCCGCGTCTCGGTCTACGAGGTGGGCCCGAGGGACGGTCTTCAGAACGAAAGCGCCCAGGTGGCCACCCACGCCAAGGTGCGACTCATCGAAGCGCTCGTCGATGCAGGCGTTTCTCGGATCGAGGTCGGCAGCTTCGTTGCTCCAAAATGGGTCCCGCAAATGGCAGACGCGGACGAGGTGTTTGGGATGATCGAGCGCCGACCGGGCGTCATGTACTCTGGGCTCTGTCCCAACGCGCGCGGCCTGCACCGAGCCCTCGAAGCGGACGTCGACGAGGTCGCCGTGTTCGTGAGCGCAAGCGAGGCGCACAATCTGAAGAACCTCAACAAGACAATCGCGGAGACCCTTTCCGTGTTCGAAGCGGTGATCGGTCCCGCGGTCGAGCGCGGGCTTCGGGTCCGAGGGTACGTATCGACCATGTGGGGCTGTCCATACGAGGGCGAGGTCCACCCGCAGCGAGGGTTCGAGCTAGCCCGACATCTCCTGAATGAGGGTTGCTATCAGGTGTCGCTCGGCGACACGATCGGCGTCGGAACGCCGCTCCAAACGCACCGGATTCTGGAGTTGTTCTTGGCGCAAATTCCCGTCGAGCAGATCGCCCTCCACTTGCACGACACGCGCGGCACCGCACTGGCAAACGTCTTGGTCGGTTTGCAGATGGGAGTAACCACGTTCGATGCATCGGTGGCGGGTCTCGGGGGCTGTCCGTTTGCACCAGGGGCCGCTGGAAATCTCGCAACCGAAGACTTGGTGTATACCCTCCACGGCATGGACATCGAAACCGGCATCGACCTCGACAAGCTCTGGCAGGCCGGCCAAGTTGCCGAAGCGATCGTAGGACGCGAGCTACCGGGTAAGGTGCATCGCGCAGGCGTACGCTCGCTCGCCAAGTAAAGTGAGGGAACAGCACGTGAAACCACCAGGCCCTCCCAACCGCCTCGGCCTCGGCAACTTTCGGGGGATGATGCGGGACCCCCTCGGCTTCATGACCGCCGCGGCAGAGTACGGCCCGATCGTCGACATCCAACTCCTCTTCGAGCCGTACTGTTTGGCGGTCGACCCCGCGTTGATCCAGCAGGCGCTGACTCAGGGGAATTCGGTGATGCATAAGGATCGCTTCACCCATCAGCTTTCACGGGTCATGGGTCAAGGTCTGATCACCAGCGAAGGCGAGCTCTGGCGAAAGCAACGAAAGCTGGTTTCGCATGCGTTCACCCCGCGAAGAATCCGCAGCTACGGTGACTCGATGGTGGCAGCAACGCACCGAAGCCTCGACCGGTGGAGCGACGGCGACGAGCTGGACATCCACGCTTCAATGGCTGAGCTGACGCTCGACGTGATCGGGCGGACGCTGTTTGACGCTGACGTTCGCGGCGACGCGAGAGAGGTCGGCGAAGCGCTTCAAGTCTTCAGCGACTTCTACGGCGACGTCTTGGAGAGCCCATTCGCCCCACCGAATTGGTGGCCCACTCCCCGGATGGCGCGGTTTCGAAGGGGCATACGAAACGTCGATCGGATTTTGGGCGACATCATCCAAGAAAGGCGCCAAAGCGGGGAGGACCGCGGCGACCTGCTGAGTGCACTCTTGCAAGCTCAGGATGACGGTGGCGCCGGGATGAGCGATAGGCAACTGCGCGACGAATGCATCACCCTCTTCCTCGCGGGCCACGAAACGACGTCGCTCGCCCTCGCGAACACCTTCTACCTACTCTCGCAGCACCCGGAGATCGAACGACGTGTCCACACGGAGGTGGTCGAGGTACTCGGAGACAGGGCGGGGACCTCCGATGACGTCGAGCGGCTCGCGTATGCCGAGCGGGCGATCAAGGAGTCGATGCGGCTCTATCCGCCGGTGTACGCAACCGGACGACTCCTGCTCGAGGACTATGAGCTCGGAGGCTACACCATCAAAAAGGGAACCAACCTACTCTTCGTGCAGTGGGTCACGCATCGACATCCGGACTATTTCCCCAACCCTCTCGAGTACGATCCGGACCGTTGGCGTCCCGAACGCGCTCAAACGGTTCATAAGTACGCGTACTTTCCGTTCGGCGGGGGCCCGCGCATCTGCATCGGCAATCACTTCGCGATGATGGAAGCGGTGCTACTACTCGCGACGATCATCCGGGAGTACCGACTCGAGCTCATCCCGGGCCAGACCCTGGAGCTCAAACCCTCCGTCACCCTCAGGCCCGCCCAAGGCCTGAGGATGAAGCTCGTCGCCCGTCACAGCTCGAAGTCTTTGCAGAAGAGTAGAGCCGCCGCGGGGTCGTCGTAGCGGGACTTGCGATGCCGGTGTGTGGGGAAGCCGTGTGCGCAGCCCAGCGCGGGGTCGAAGAGCGCGCAGTCTTCGCAGTTCCACTTGAGCCGAAAGCGTTCACGCTGTTCGCGAAAGCGCTCGTCTTGCTCAACTTTCATCAGGAGGGTCGATCTTGTGGACGCGCCGCTCGTGGCGACCGCCTTCGAAGCTCGAGGACAAGAACACCTTCAGAATCTCGCCCGCCAAACCTGTCCCTACGATCCGGGAGCCGATGCACAACACGTTCGCATCGTTGTGTCGCCTGGCCATCGCGGCGCTGTGGACATCCCCGCACACCGCGGCGCGAACACCGGGGTGCCGATTCGCCGACATCGACATCCCAAGACCGGTACCGCACACCAAGAGCCCGAGCCCTTCCCCACGGGACACCGCGCTGGCGACTTGATGCGCGTAGTCCGGATAGTCGGTCGACTCGGTCGAATGCGTGCCGACGTCGTTGATTTCGTACCCGAGCTCGCGCGCTACATCCGCCAGCTCTTTCTTGAGCTCGACGCCCGCGTGATCCGAGCCGACGATGAGGGTCTTAGCCATCGCTACGGGCGTTTTAGCACGAGCGTGCAGTTGGTCCCGCCAAAGCCGAACGAGTTGTTCATGACGGCGTTGAGCTGTCGCTCCTGCGCCTCGTTGGGGACGAGATTCATCCCGGCCGCCGCGTCGTCGGCCGTCCTGAGATTGATCGTCGGAGGCATCAGCCCATCCCGCATGCTCAGGATACAAAGGACGGGCTCCAGGCCCCCGGCACCGCCAAGCAGGTGACCCGTCATGCTCTTGGTGCTCGAAACCGCCAGTCCATCGGTGGCATGAGCGCCGAAAATGACCCGGATGGCCTTGACCTCTTCCCCGTCGCCCGCCGGCGTCGAGGTGCCATGGGCGTTCACATAGTCGACCTCGTCCGGATTCATCTTGGCGTCAGCCAGCGCCAGCTTCATCGCGCGGCGCGCACCTTCGGCTTCGGGTGCGGGCTGCACCATGTGGTACGCATCGGAGGTAGCGCCGTAGCCAACGATTTCGGCGAGGATTGTCGCTCCCCTCGCAATCGCCGCATCGCGCTCTTCGAGCACGCAGACCCCAGCCCCTTCGGCAATCACGAATCCATCTCGCTCGGTGTCGAAGGGTCGGCTCGCCGCCTCTGGTTCATCGTTTCGACGCGAAAGTGCGCGCATGGACGAAAATGCCGCGACACCGACTGGGGTGACCGCGCCTTCCGCACCGCCTGCAATCGCGGCGTCGATCTCGCCACGCTGAATCCAGCGAAACGCATCGCCAATCGCATGAGCGCCTGAGGCACACGCGCTGGTGTGGGCGTAGCTCGGACCCTTGAACCCGTACTGAATCGAAACCTGACCCGGTGCCAAGTTCGAGATCACCGAGGGAATGAAGTACGGCGAAACGCGTCGCGGGCCTTTTTCGAAGAGTGTCTTGCAGGTGTCTTCGAAGGCCTCGAGCCCGCAAAACCCGACACCGATGAACGTACCCACCCGTTCCTTTTGCTCGTCGGTCGGCTCGAAGTGCGCGTCTTGGATTGCCTGTGTCGATGCAGCGATGGCCAGGTGGATGAAGCGCGCCGCCTCGCGCAGCCTGCGCTTGGGCATGTATTGCAGCGGATCGAAGTCCGTGCATTCGCCGGCGATCTGAGACCCGAATTCGGTCGGATCAAATGCTTGGATCCGCGCGATGCCGCTTCGCCCCGCCTTGATGTTTTCCCAGGTGGTCGCGGTATCCGCGCCGCACGGGCTCACCGTGCCTACCCCTGTGATGACTACCCGCCGCATCGCTTCATCCCAAAGTTGGGATTCGGG
The DNA here is from genome assembly GCA_027295555.1 of Deltaproteobacteria bacterium. Taxonomy (GTDB): domain Bacteria; phylum Myxococcota_A; class Polyangia; order Polyangiales; family Houyiibacteriaceae; genus SG8-38. The sequence continues at coordinate 5,962 of JAPUKT010000311.1, read as the reverse complement.
GCTCGATCAGCTCCTCCGCTCCGTGATGTAATCGATCGCATCTTGGACGGTCTTGATTTTCTCGGTGTCCTCGTCGTCGATGTCGATCTCGAACTGTTCTTCGAAGGCCAAGACCAACTCGACGATCGCGAGCGAGTCTGCCTGTAGGTTGTCGATGAAGCTGTCGTTTTCCTTGATCTCGGCCTGATCAACATCGAGCTGCTGCGATACGATTTCTTTGACCTTCTCAGCGATGTCCATGTGTTTCCTCCGTCACGCGGTTAGACGTGCATCCCTCCGTTGACCCGGACCACTTGCCCGGTGATATAGCTCGCTTCGTCGCTTGCTAAAAACACTACTGCCGCGGCGACTTCCTCCGGCCGCCCAATCCGCCCAAGCGGGGTTTGTTCGACGAGGCCCGCGCGGGCCGCCTCGGTGAGCTCCGATGTCATGTCGGTTTCGATGAATCCCGGCGCGATCGCATTGACGGTAATCCCACGGGACGCGTACTCGCGGGCCAAAGTCCGGGTTACGCCCAAAAGAGCGGCCTTCGAAGCCGAGTAAACCACCTGCCCGGGGTTTCCGGACTCGGCCACGACACTCGACAGATTGATGATCCGGCCGAAGCGCTTCCGCATCATCGTTTTGATGCAGGCCTTGGCGCAAAATATCGCCCCGTTGACGTTTGTGGCCCAAGTCATCTCGAGATCCTTTGGCGATACACGCAACAACAGCTGGTTGATGGAGATTCCAGCGTTGTTGACGAGGATGTCGATTTTTCCGTGCTTATCGTAAGCCTGTTTGATCGCTTGATCGACGGCTTCGGGGTCGGCCACATCGAAGCCGAGAAGCTCGCCCTGCCCGCCGGCCTCCTGAATCAACCGAAGGGTTTCTTCTGCGGCCTCCGCGTTCGCCCGGTAGTTGACGAGGACGTATGCACCCGCCTCGGCGAGCGCAACACACGTCGCGCGCCCGATGCCCCGCGAGCCCCCGGTCACGACTGCGATTTTCCCCGCCAGATCGAACACGACTACTCGAGCTCTTCGGCGCTGCCTTTGGTGACCTGGCGGCCTTTGTAGTACCCACATGCGGGGCACGCCCGATGCGGCAGCATCACATCACCGCAGTTCGGGCATGGAACCACGTTCGGGGCGGTGACTTTGTCGTGATGGGCGCGCCGCTGGTCGCGCTTCATGGGGCTTGTTTTGCGCTTCGGAACTGCCACGGGATTACTCCTCTTTTTTGGTAAGCTCTTCTTTGAGTTTCAGTAGGGGCGCCAATCGCCCGTTGGGCGCGGACGCCCCAAAGACCGCGTCAGGAGGACGAAAGCACTCCGGGACGGTGATTCCCTCACAGTCCTCGGAGCAAAGTGGTTTCATCGGGGCTTCGAGCAGCAAGTGCTCGCGGACCGTTGGGTCCAACACGATTTCGCTCCCGCCGTAGTAGTCCCGGTTCATCTCGTCCAGCCGAGCCTCGATCTTGTCGCTCGAGGAGGGCCTCGTGTGCCCCGGGCTGAAGAGGACGGTCAGGGCGAGGTCGAGGGCGAGGACCACATCGGCGAGGCACCGCGCGCAGGATGCGAGCAACTCGGCAGTAATGTGACCTTGCACAAGAACATCTTGGCCGTTGCGCTGTGCGTGCACGCGGAGGGTGCCTTCATGGCCGGCCGGCTTCAGCTCGGTCTCGGCCAAGGCAGACGACAGCCAGTCCGTGCCGACGGCGAAGTTCCAATCCTTTCCGGACTCATCGAGGTCCTGGATCTGTAGGACGAAAGTAGACATTGAATTAGCGCGTTTGGCGACCGCCAACCCGCTTTCTCCTGGCTGCGAGAGGCGCTACTATTCAGTGGGCTTCGGGGACTGTCAAGCGGGTGCTACGACGGCCGGTTGCTTGGTCAACCGTTTGTAATGTGACGGGTTTCCCCCGTAAAGCCGACGCTGACGCTCACTCTGACGCTGGCGCGGACGCTGACGCTGACGCTGGCGCGGACGCTGACGCTGAACTGCAGGGCTGCAGCAGATCCCTGCCCTCCCCGCCTGCCGGTCGCCTTTCTGCAGGACCGTGATAGCTTTGCGCGCCATGGCAGACGATTTTCGACGCTTTTCCGGAACATCAACTTATCTGACAAGCGAGGCCCTGGAGTCCGCGGTCAACTGCGCCGTCGTCCTCGAGCGACCGCTCCTGGTCCGCGGCGAGCCGGGCACCGGAAAGACCCTGCTGGCCGATGCGGTAGCCGAGGCCCTTGGGATGCCCTTGCTTCAATGGAACATCCGGAGCACCACCCTCGCGCAGCACGGGCTCTACCTGTACGACACGGTCCAGCGCCTCTACGACTCCCGATTTGGAGACAAAGACGTCAACGACATCAGTCAGTACATCAAGCTCGGACCGATGGGTGAAGCGTTCAACGCCAAGGAGCGCGTCGTTCTGCTGATCGACGAGATCGACAAGGCCGACGTCGAGTTCCCGAATGACCTCCTGAACGAGCTCGATCGCATGCAGTTCCACATCGATGAGACCCAGCGGGACGTTATCGCCGAGCAACGCCCGGTCGTGATCATCACGAGCAACGCTGAAAAGGAGCTTCCGGACGCCTTTCTCCGTCGTTGCGTCTTCCACTTCATCGACTTCCCGACCCCTGAGCTGATGAATGACATCGTTCGGGTCCACCATCCCGACGTCCACGAGAGCCTCATCGACCAGGCGCTCAAGACCTTCTACGAAATTCGGGGCATGCGCCGTCTTCGCAAGCGTCCGAGCACCAGCGAGTTGGTAGACTGGATCGCAGTCCTTCAGCGCGCGGGCATCGACAACGTCAAGCTCGAGGAAAACCTTCCCTTCTTGGGCGCCTTGCTCAAGAAGGAACAAGACCTCGTCGCCTACGCAGACCAGCTGTCGGGCGGCAGAGAATGGAGAAGCTGAAATACTAATCCCTTTCATGTACGAGCTCCGCAGCCGAGGCGTCCCGGTTGGGACGCAGGAGGTTCTCGCGCTTGCCCAAGCGCTCAAGGCAGGGCTCCATGAAAGCTCGCTCGATGGTTTCTACAACGTCGCCCGCTCGGTGATGATCCACAGTGAGGCGCATCTCGATTCGTTCGACGAGGCCTTCCTGTCGTTCTTCAAGGGCTTGGAAATCGAGTCGAAGAAGCTCAAGGACGAGCTCTGGGATTGGCTCCAAAAGGCGAAAGAAAACATGGCCGATCTCACCGATGAGCAGCGCGAGTTCATCGAGAGTCTCGACCTCGACGAGCTCCGTAAGTTGTTTGAGGAGCGGCTCGCCGAACAAGACGAAGAGCACCACGGCGGGAACAAGTGGATCGGCACCGGGGGTACTTCGCCTTTCGGTCACAGTGGGCGTGCCCCGAAGGGTTTCCGCATCGGCGGATCTGGGGGCGGCCGAAGCGCGGTCAAAGTCGCCGACGCACGGCTTTACCGACCCTACCGCCAGGACCTCACCCTCGACGTCCGCCAGATGCAGGTGGCGCTTCGCAAGCTACGCGCGTTCGCCCGGGAAGGCGGCGAAGAAGAGCTCGATCTAGAAGGCACCATCGACGCGACGGCCCAAAACGCCGGCGAGCTCGAAGTCGTCACCCGCCCGCCGCGGCGCCACAACACGCGCATCATCTTGATGATGGACGTCGGCGGCTCGATGGATCCCTTTGCGCATCTACTCTCCCGGCTCTTTTCCGCCTCGAAGAAATCGACCCACTTCAAAGAGCTTCGAACGTACTACTTCCATAACTGCGTCTATGGCCACGTCTACGAGACCGAGCGGTTCGACAAACCCGTCCGCGTGCGCGATCTCGTCCACGAGGCCGGGTCACACTACAAGCTCATCATGGTGGGCGATGCGCTGATGGCCCCGTACGAGCTTCTGGCCGCGGGCGGCTCCCTCGACCTCGGCGACGACCGGGGGATCGAGGGCATCCAGTGGCTGATGATGCTGAGCCAACACTTCCACCGCAGCATCTGGCTCAACCCGGAGCCGCAACGGTACTGGAGCGGCAACACGATCGAGTATGTCCGCCAGGTCTTCGAGATGTTCCCGCTCACCCTCGAGGGGCTCGGAGAGGGCGTCGGCCACCTGCTCAAGGGCGGCAAGGCCCACTAGCCCAAGGCCGCCAGCGCGTTTACTGGCTCTCATGCCGGTGACCCGAACTGCGGCGCGCGGCACGCCCTCGCCCGCTCAGACATCCTCGGCGGGGATGTTTGGAAACGGTGTTGAAGCCCTCTAGGTGTGAACCTCGGCAAGTTGGGTTGGCGCCTGCGGAACTCGCGTTCGAGGACATGCCGCGCGGCGCGCACCACAACACCTAATCAATCTACCCACCAGGGACATTGCGTTGATGTTATTAACAATTTTGTTAATAACGCTTCTTGAGCTCTGCAGTAGCTCCACTGAGCGCGCGCGTCGGGGTGGCGACCCGGTGGTATGCTGGGTCGGGCATGACCGCCACCCACTACGACCTCCTCGTCATCGGGAGCGGGCCCGCCGGCCAGAAGGCCGCCATAGCGGCCGCCAAGCTCAAGAAGCGCGTGGCCATCGCGGAGCGGCGGCGCATGATCGGCGGTTCGTGTTTGCACACGGGGACGATTCCGAGCAAGACCCTGCGCGAGGCGATTCTCTACCTCTCGGGCTTCCGCCAGCGCACCTTCTACGGCAAGCACTACAGCGTGAAGGAGCACATCACCCTCAAGGACCTCAACTTCCGGGTGGTGAGCGTGCTCAAACACGAGCTCGAGGTGGTGCGCGCCCAGCTGAAGCGCAACGACGTGGCCGTTCTCGAGGGGCCCGCACGCTTCATCGACCCGCACACGATCGAGGTCGAGGCGGACGACGGCAAGATCACCGCCACCGCGGACCACTTCCTGATCGCCTGCGGCACGCGCCCCGCTCGCCATCCCGAGATCGAGTGCGACGGCTCCCACGTCTTCGATTCGGATCAGCTCCTTCTGCAGGGCCAGAACATTCCGCGCACTGCCATCGTGGTGGGCGCCGGTGTGATCGGCCTCGAGTACGCCTCCATGTTCAGCGCCCTCAATGTGGAGGTGACGGTCATCGACGCGCGCCCGAAGATCCTCGATTTCGTCGACGAAGAGATGATCGAGGCGCTCAGCTATCACATGCGCCGCAACAACGTCACCTTCCGCCTAGGGGAGAAGGTCGAATCGGTAGACGTGGACGACCGCGATCGCGTGGTCGCGAGCCTCGAGAGCGGCAAGCGCGTGAGCGCCGAGGCCCTGCTCTACACCGTGGGTCGCCAGGCGAACACCGACCAGTTGAACATCGAGGCCGCGGGGGTCACGCCCGACGAGCGGGGCCGTCTCCAGGTGAACGAGAACTTCCAGACCCAGGTGCCCCACATCTACGCCGCGGGCGACGTGATCGGCTTTCCTTCCCTCGCCTCGGCCTCCATGGAGCAGGGCCGCTTGGCGAGCTGTCACATGTTCGACGTGCCCTTCAAGCACACCCCCGAGCTCTTCCCCTATGGGATCTACACGATTCCCGAGATCTCGATGGTTGGAAAGTCGGAGCAGGAGCTCACGGATGCCAAGGTGCCCTACGAGGTGGGTCTCTCGCGCTTCGAGGAGCTGGCCAAGGGCCAGATGCTGGGGGACGAGACGGGGCTGCTGAAGCTCATCTTCGACCCGGATTCCCACAAGCTCCTGGGCGTGCACGTGATCGGCGAAGGCGCCTCGGAGCTGGTGCACATCGGACAAGCTGTGCTCTCGCTCGGCGGCAACATGGACTACCTGCGGGACACGGTCTTCAACTACCCGACCCTAGCGGAGGCCTACAAGGTCGCCGCCCTGGACGGGCTCAACAAGCTCTAAGCGGCGTGCCCCGGCGCTACGCTGCGTCCGACTACGGAATCAGTTTCTCTTCTTTGAGCTTCTTCGCGACTGCTGCGGTCATCGAGGCGCGGACGTCGGAGATCGACTCTGGGTTGACCGTTTCCGACTGGCCTGACCAGACCAGGCC
>JAPUKT010000310.1 GCA_027295555.1 Deltaproteobacteria bacterium | reverse complement strand
TCCTCGCTCATGATGCGCAAGCCCTGATCGACGTCGACGAGGACGTGGGGCGGCATGTACGGGAGCCCACGGCTGCTCTCAGGGAAGTCGCCTGCGGCGAGCAGTGATCGGGCGCCTGCGGCAATGGCCTCGTCGATCTGCCCTTGGATCGCCTGAGCGTTTCGTAGCCGAACCACTGGACCGAGTGTGGTGCCGGCGTCGCGCGGATCTCCAAGCACGAGTTTTTGCGTTTCCGAGACAAACGCTTCGACGAAGGGATCGTAGACGTCGCGGTGCACGTAGATTCGTTCGACGGCACAGCAGGACTGGCCTGCGTTGTAAAAGGCGCCATCGACGAGGCCCAATGCAGTCCTTGCGATGTCCGCGTCTTTACAGACGTAAGCGGGGTCCTTCCCCCCGAGCTCGAGCCCGACTCCGATGAAGCGTTCCGCCGCGGCTTGCTGCACGGCGAGGCCTCCCTCGACCGATCCCGTGAACGCCACGAACGCGACTCTCGAGTCGTTGATCACGTCGCGCACCCGGTCGTGGTCCAAATAGAGAACCTGAAGCACGCCTTCGGGCAGCTGCGCTTCGACCGCGGCGTTTGCGATCCGCTGGGCGACCAAGGGAGTTTGCTCCGAGTGTTTGAGGACGACCGTGTTGCCCGCCACGAGCGCCGGTGCGAGCGCGTTGACCGACGTGAGCCACGGGTAGTTCCATGGCGCGAGCACGAAGACGACACCGAGAGGCTCATGGCGAATGAAGCGGGTGAATCCTTCTCGTTCCCCGAGCACGATGTCCGCCAAAGCGCCAGGCGCAAGCTCGATCATCTTTCGGCCTCGCTCTAGCCATCCACGTACTTCGCCGCCCCCATCGCGGATCGGTCGCCCCATCTGCATGGTGAGCTCGTGGGACACGGTGTCGGCATCCTCTACCGCGAGCTCGACGAATCGCTGGACGCGCGTTCTGCGTTCGTCGAGATCCATGTGGCGCCAAGCCTCGAATGCCGACCGTGCTTGCTCGAGCGTTTTTCCGATCTCACTTCGGGTCGTGAAATCTCGCTCGAGAACCACGCTTCCATCCACGGGTGAGATTGTTTGAAAGCCGTCGGCCATATCCTTAGCGTTTCGCAACGCCTCCTCGCCGTCAATCCGGGCTTGCATTCCCGCGCTTTGCGGGGCACGAGAGGCCAATGGCAGTGCCCAAGCTCGAGGGGAAGGTCCTCATTACCGGCGCCAGCGGCTTCATCGGCAGTCGTTTGTTCGACGCTGTTTTGGAGTCGGGTAGCGATGTCGTGGCCGTACGCCGATCCGAGTCACCGCAATCGGGTCGGGGTCGTTCGGTAACGGCGGACTACGCTAGCATCGCGGGGCTCGAGCGATTGATGGCAGCAGAACAACCCGACTACGTGCTCCACGTCGCCGGCGTTACCAAGGGCCGAAGCTACGAAGACTTCTGGCAGGGCAATGTCATGCCGACCCGCAATCTCCTGAGCGCGCTCCAGCAGGCACATCCCGATCTAAAGCGCTTCGTTTTGGTTTCATCGCTGGCGGCGTACGGTCCGTCGAGCCTGTCGCACCCGCTTCAGGAGTCGGACCCGCGACGCCCGATCGAGCACTACGGCAAGAGCAAGCTCGAGGCCGAGCAAGCGGTCGAGCAGGAGACCACGAACATCCCCTGGACCATCGTGCGTCCGGCGGGTGTCTACGGGCCCGGCGATGTCGACTACTTCAACCTGTTCAAGAGCGCTGCGCTCGGCTGGAATGCTTTTTTCGGCAATCGCCACCGAGAGATGTCTCTCATCTACGTCGACGATTGTGTGCGCGGCATCCTCCAGGCGGCGCATCACTCGGCGTGCGTCGGAAAGGGCTACTTTTTCGAGACCGGGGGATCCGTCACCTGGGAGGAGCTCCAGGATCAGATTCTTCGAACCGCCCAACGCAAGGTGCGGACCCTCGATATCCCAGAGCTGTTCGTATCCCTCGCTGCGCTCGGAGGCGAGATCGCATCATACGTCGACAAGAAACCGAGGCTTCTCAACTTGCAGAAGGCGAAAATGGGCGCCCAAGACGCATGGACGTGTACGTCCGCGGCAGCAAAAGCCGACTTCGGCTTCGAAGGGGAGGTCGATCTGATCGAAGGGGTCCGGCGTACCCACGAATGGTATGTCGAAAACCGGTGGTATCAGGGGTCCAAGCTCGGCCCGTGATCACTCCGCGGCTTCTTGCGTCGTGTGATGCGACTTCGTTGAGAGCTTGCTCAAGAGTCGCTGGCCGGTCGTCGTGATCTGGTCGTGGAGGTACCGAGCGCGCGGTTCCGCCCGACCGAGATGACGTTCGAGGACTTCGAGTCGCTCGGGGTGCTTCTTGGCCTGGGCAAGGAACACCTCCGCGATCACCGTGTCGCCGAGAAGCTGGATCAGTCGCTCGGCGTGCAGCATGGCGCACGCAAAGTCGCGCTTCGGATCCCAGTTTTTCGTGAATTCCTCGGGCCAGCCGCTGAGTGGCTTGTCGCGAAGCCCTTTCATCTTGTTGCCTGCGGTCTTGAGGATGAGGTGCTGTTGTGCGCCGAGGGAAAGCGCCTGGAGGGCGGCGACACGTCGCTCGAACGGGTCGCGGGCCGAGAGCGAGCGCCAACGTGCTTGTGCCACGCGCCGAACGAAGGCCCGCGGGTTCTTGATGATCGCGCCGAGCGT
>JAPUKT010000031.1 GCA_027295555.1 Deltaproteobacteria bacterium | reverse complement strand
ACCGTGAGATCAATTTCGTAGTCGAGGGCTTCGAGGAGCTCACGGGGACGCTGCGCTCTCGCTGCCGAGTGTTGCCACGCATGGACGGCCGCAAGATGGCTCGAGTCCTGCTGCAACACCCGTTTGTAGGTTTGGGCCGCGAGCGCGTGCTCCGCGAGAATGTCCTCGTAGAGCTGCGCGATTTTGAGGAGGTATGACACCGCGCGTGTGCCCGTCGTGTGGTCTAGTGCGTTCTCGTACAGCTGAACCAGCTCCTTCGGACGATCTATGTCCGAGAGCAGCCGGGCGAGCGCTTTGAACGCAGTCGAGTGGTCGGGCATCGCGTTCAGGGCGCGCTGATAGTGCTCGACCGCCTCATCGAGCGCATTCAGCTTCGTCTCGAAGATCTCGGCGGCCCGCGCGTGTGCATCGGCCCTGCGCTGCGCGTCCCTCGTGTATCGCGCTTCACGAAGGCACATTTCGATGAGCTTCGGCCACGCGCCTCGGATCCGGTACAGCAAGCTCAACGCCTGTAGACTCGAAAGAGACGTTGGGTCGAGCTCCACGGCTCGCTCGTGCCACGCGATCGCCTGGTCGACGTCCCTGAGCTCCTCCTCGTATAGACGGGCGATGCGCTGGGTGAAGGTGAGTCGTTCCGCGTCGTCGTCCGTAGCCTCGGTGAGCGCTTCCAGTGTCTCCACCAGCGCTGGAAGCTGCTGACTGGCTTCGTAGTGGCGCCCCAGCTCGCCGAGAATCAGTGGGTCGTCTGGCCGTAGCCTACGCGCCTGCTCCAACACCCGAATCGCTTCGTCGCGGTTGCCCAGGTGCTCGGCATGAATCCGCGCCGCGCGGTACAAAGAAGACGCCTTCACCGGAGGGTCGATTGCCAGTTTCGCCTCCGTCTCGAGCGTACGGATCAGGTCACGCCACCGGCGTTGGCCATAGTAGAGGCGCTTGAGCGCCTGGACCGCGATGGTCGCGTTCGGATCGAGCTGCAGCGCGGTTTCATAGAGCTCCGCCGCCTGTTCAGGCCGTTGCTGCCGACTCTCGAGGAGCTGTGCGCGACGAATGATCAGGGCCGCGCGATGGTTGTCGTCCGAGGCAGCCGCGTTGGCGAGCTCCGCAAGATGCCGATCGACGTCTTTCCAAGTTTGCTTCGCGAACGCTCGCTGCTCGGTGGCGTGCAAGATGGCGGCGTGCGTGCGGTCCAGCGCGCGAGCCGTTTGATAGGCCTCCTCCGCGGCCTCGCGATTGCCGAGGACGTCTTCGAGAAGGCGCCCCTTTAGCAAGAACAGGGTCGCCTTGTCGCGGGGTTGGCGTGTGACTCGCGCCTCCGCGTCGAACAACGCGAGCGCGTCTGGGAACATCCTCGCGCCGAGCAGAAGTCGGCGCGTAGCGCGAATCGCTGGGACGTAGTCGGGCGCTCGCTCGAGTGCGGCCTGATAGTATTGAAGTGCCCGGCGCGCGTCCTTGAGCGGACTCTCGCATGAGCGCGCCATTTCGAAGTAGAGCCGCGCCGCGCGTCGAATGTCAGGCTGGCTTCGGAGCTCACGCTCGCACTCCTCGACCCACTCCCGCGCGCGCCGCATGCGATCGGCGGCGGTCTGCGGCGGCGGCTTCGGTGGGACGCCCTCGACTAGAGACGGAGGAGGGCTGGGTGGCCCCCCGCGGTCGGTGTCCTCGACGAGATCGTCCTGCCCGAGCTCTTGCGTCAATTCCTGCCCCAGAGCGGCGATGTCCCCGTCCTCCACACCCATCGTGCCTTACATGCTACCGCGCCTCTCCGAAGAGCGCATCGGCACCATGGAGGTAGGCTATTATCCTACATAATGGGCTCTTGGGCTCATGCGGCGGGCGCGAAGTCCTTGAGCTCGTCGCGAAGCTTCTTCTTGGCACGCACCTCCAGCTGGCGAGCGCGCTCCCGGCTCACGCCGAGCTCGCGACCAAGCGAGGCCAGAGAGGCCGAGTCATCACTCAAAATGCGCTTTTCGACGATCAAGCGCTCCCGGTCGTCCAATACCGCGAGCGCGCCCTCGAGCCGAGTGCGAATCCCGCTCCGGCGTCGTTGTCGTTCGACAATGACGTCCTGCGGCTCTTCGGCGCTGGGCAGCATCTCGACGAGCGTCGCGTCGGAGTCGTGATAGGCGGGGGCGTCGAGTGAGATCTCCCGCTGGTCGAGTCGCCTAAGCAGCTCGGTCATCTTCTCCGGGGTGGTCTCGAACTCCGAGGCCAGCTTCTCGATCAACTCGTCTGGATCTGCGATCAGGTTCGATAGACGCGCCCTTTCGCGGCGAAGCCGGAAAAAGAGCTTCGAGCGGAACGGCCCCGAGCCGGCGCCGATCATCGTGCTCGAGCGAACGACGGCTTCGAGAACGAAGGCACGGATCCAGTAGCCAGCGTACGTGACGAAGCGCGTACCCCGATGAGGATCGAACTTCCGCACCGCAGTGACGAGGCCGACGCTTCCTTCGGCGATCAGGTCACCGAGCTTCACGCCATACCGACGATACTGAAGCGCAATGGCGATCACGTACCGCAGGTTCGCTTCGACGAGCTTGTCGGCGGCCTCTTGATCACCGTCGAGCGCGCGAAGCGCGAACCCGTGTTCTTCTTCCCGGGACAACTTGGGGATAGCCCGGACCTGCTGGATGTACCGATCGAGGGAGGCGGAGGACTGCATGGTTGTAACCTATACGTGTTGCGTTACGTAACGTTACCCGTAGATCTCGTCAAGCTGAGACAAGCTAACTCATGTGCAGCCTCGTAGGGGATAATCTCTGCAAAAGCGCAGCAAACCCCCGACGCCGAAAAGTCACATGAGGCTGAAATGATTAGGGATTTTTAGGTCGCGAAGCTCGAGCCACAACCGCAGGTTTGCTTCGCCTGGGGGTTCCCGAACTTAAACCCTGCACCCTGGACACCCTCGACGTAATCGATCTCGGTGCCCTCGACATACTGGGCGCTCATCATATCGATATAAATCGGGATGCCGTGAGAGACGAACGTTTGGTCCAAATCGGTCGTTTCGTCCTCAAAAAACAGGTCATACGAGAACCCGGCACAGCCGCCACCTATCACGCGCACGCGAAGACCCTGCTCTTCGAGCCCCTCGGTGCTTCGGATTTCTTTGACCTTCTCAGCAGCTCTCGGTGTCAGATTCAGCATGACGCTCCTATAGCATCCAACTATAGGGTCGCGCCACCGATCTGGCTACTAGTTTGTATTCCGTAACGTCAGGTGTTGGTGGATTTCCCCATCCCAGGGCCTTCCTCGACGGGACCGGCGGGCTTGGCGCTCAGTCCGCCGATGCTCCACCGAGCCGAGTCATCTGCCTCATGACCGCGTTTGAGGTATCCGAGAGCGACGCTGCGGGCCCCGTCCCGGACTGCCGACGTGACCTCGCCCACCTTGGATTCGCCCAGCATGATGATGCTTTGAGGCGCCGGTGGCTCCGCTCCGTCAATCTCCCACCGCCAAAGCACCTTGGGAGCCTTTCCTCGGTTCTGAAGCATGACGACTGTCTCCTGGCCGATGTAGCAACCCTTCACGAAGGAAACGGCTACCGGCGTGAGGCCGCTTTCTTGAGGGTACGTTTGCTCCCCGAAGTCCACGCCGAACCGGGGGCGCCCGCGTACGACATGCGCATGGCCCCACGCTTCGTCGCTTACCTCACCGCCACCGAGCGCACTGGCCCGCGCCACGATTCGGCCGAGCGCGTCGGACAGCTTGCTTTCCGGGACCACCCACTGCCGGCCCCCGACGCCGAGCCGGTCCGAGGGCCAACCGTTGCCCTCGATCTCATTGGCCTTCGGCCCTTGCGCCGTGATGATGCGCAAGTCGTCTCGGCGTTCGAGATCGACGTCCTCCATGATGATGTAGCGATCGAGCCGCTCGAGCAGGGCGTCGACTTGGGGTTTGGGGACGTCCAGCCACAAGTCGTCTTCGCGAACCAGCACCCACACATCAGCCAGGACTCTTCCCTTGAGTGTCAGCACGAAGCCGTAGACCGAGTCTCCGGGCTCGGCGCCCTCGAGTTGATTCGTGATTTGTCCTTGGAGCCAATCGCGAGCGTCATCACCAGTGACGCCAATGATCGCGCGATCACCGAGCGAGCGCACGCCAACGCTGTCCTCGAGCCACTGCACTGCCCGTTCGATGCTCATGCGCAAGTTGTGGCGCGTAGTCCTGTCTCGGGCAAGCGGATCGGGGTCGCCATCGACGGGTTCCAGGTGAGCGGCGCGGAGCGACGTGACACCGCCGTCGGTTTTGACCCGCGCGGCTCCGTCGTGGTCGATCCCTTCGAATACGCCGGCGCCGTCTTCCCATCTCACCCGCTCTCCCATCAGGGCGAGCCGAGGCTCGAGGGCCTGGACGATCACCGGCCCGCCGTCCTTCATGAGGCGATCGACCCACTTCTCCATGTTGGAGAGCACGTCGGCGAATACCTGTTCGCGGTCGATCGCATCGCCTTCTGGCCGCTCTGCGCGAAGCGACGTTGCGGTGCCGGCAAGCTCCACCGGCCAATCCAGCCGGTTGACGTTCAGGCCGACGCCGATGATCACCGAGTCGATCGAGGTGCCTACCGTTCGGCTTTCGACGAGGATCCCGGCGCACTTCCGCCGTTCGATCCAAACGTCGTTTGGCCACTTCACGAGGACTGGCCGCCCGGGTACCCATGACGCCACCGCGTCGCGCACGCCGAGCCCGACGGCCAACGTGACCATTGCGGTAGATGCTGGGTCGACGGCGGGGCGCGCGACTACGGAGAAATAGATGTCAGTCCCGGATGGCGAGACCCACCGCCGTCCGTGTGCTCCTCTTCCGCGCGTCTGGTGATCGGTGAGCACGACATGACCGTCTGGTGCTCCCGCAGCCGCGGCCTTGGCGGCGTCGTCCATCGTGGAGGCAGTGGTTGCGCGGACATCGAGCGACTGTCCCCACTCCCTGCCCGATAGGAGCTGCCTCAGTCGGTCCGGGTCGAAGTCGTGAGCCACGTGCTTCTTTCGCTAGCCCCAGTCGAGGCCGATGTCCCTCGACGGGGAAGAATGTGTCAGGGCCCCGACGCTGATCACGTCGACGCCCAATGAGCCGAGTGCGGTCACGCGTTCGAGTGTGACGCCGCCGGACACTTCGACGATCGCCCGACCCGCGATGAGCGACAGGGCGTCGCGGACCTGGTCGTTGTCGAAGTTGTCCAACATGATGATGTCGGCGCCGGCGGCGATGGCTTCTTCGAGCTCCGCCCGCGAGTCGACCTCACATTCGATTCGGCAGGTGTGCGGCGCGTAGGCGCGTGCCCGCTCGATCGCCTTCGTACAACCGCCGGCCGCCGCGATGTGGTTGTCCTTGATGAGCACAGCCGCCCCGAGGTCTTCGCGGTGGTTGTAGCCACCCCCGCAGCGCACCGCGTAGCGCTCGAACGCGCGGAGGCCCGGCGTCGTCTTGCGGGTGTCGGTGATCCGGGTGGCGGACCCTTTCGGCAGGGCGTCGACGAAGCGCCTCGTCATGGTGGCCACCCCGGTGAGCCGCTGCATGAAATTCAGCGCGACGCGCTCGCCAAGAAGGATCGACGAAGCGGGACCCGAAAGAGTCGCGAGCGCCGTCCCTTTGTCGACTGCGTCTCCGTCGCCGACATGCGCGTCCACGTCGACCAACAAGTCGACCTGAGCGTAGACCTCTTCGAGGATCGGGAGCCCGCAGCACACCATCGCCTCTCGCGCATGGACGATGGCGGTTCCAATCGCCGTCGGAGGCACGCAAGCCTCGGTGGTGATGTCACCGCGGTCGATATCCTCGGACAGCGCGCGCCGCACGGTTTCGGAGAGAATCGTAGGGGTGGGCGGGATCGCCGGCATGGGTGAGTTATAGCCAACTCCGCGACAAGATCTCGGAATAAAGATTGCTCATCCCATGCAGCGCCATCGCCGCTCCGATGCCGCCGCGCCACGCGCGGACCCAACCGAACAGGAGCCCCGGAAAGAACACGGCCAGGCGTGCGGGGTAGGGCTCGACGATGAGATGAACCAGCGCGAAGAGTGCTGCTTGGACGACCCATGCGGTGGGGGCGAGCTCCACGCCGAGCACCCGGACCCTCCGTTGCCCTACGTCGCTCAGCGAGGTCTGCACGTAGCCGCGAAAGAATGCCTCCTCGGGAAGCGCGACGATCACGAGTTGCGCGAGCGCGAGGCTGCCGAGCTCGGGCGGTACCGCGAACGAGAACGCCTGCGTGGGTTCGTTCCACCAGTAGTAGCCGACCGCGTATAGCGGAAAGACGACGGCGGCGACTCCTACGGCCATGCCGAGCTCCTTGAGCGCGGAGGGCAGGGCCGTGTGTAACGCGCGGGCGAGGTCCCACAGGCCGAGGGGACCACGCGGGTGATCGTGAGTCGGCGGTTCCAGCAGACCGCCGAGCGCCATGCCGAAGTGCGCGATCTCTCCGCGGGCCAGGCGGATGGAAGTGAGAAGAAAGATCGCCGCAACGACAAGGTGCATGTACTCGCCGATGACGTGGACCTGCTCGAGTTGCGTCGCGCCAAACACCGCAACACATACGAACATGTACATCCACAGGATTCGCCCCACCGACGCGCGCGCCTTGGTCATCGCGCCACAACTACAGCGGGAGGCGGCGCTTGCCAAGAGCCAGGCGAAGCCTACACTCCTCCCAGTTCCCGAAGACAACTAGCAGGCGCGAGGCGGTGCGTTGATTTCCGAAGACAAGATTGCCGAGATCCGCGATCGCGCGCCCATCGCAGATGTCATCGGCAACTACGTCACCCTCAAGAAGTCCGGGAACAGTCTCAAGGGTCTCTGTCCGTTCCACAACGAGAAGACTCCCTCGTTCTACGTGCATCCCAACCGAGGTTTCTACCATTGCTTCGGGTGCAAGGTCTCGGGCGACGTGTTCGCCTTCTTGATGCACGTGGAGGGGAAGACGTTTCCCGAAGTGGCGCGGGACTTGGCCGAGCAAACGGGCGTCCAGCTTCCGGTCTACGACCCCCAGCGAGAAGCCGAGCACCAGCGACACAAGAAGGAGTCCGAGCGCTTGGCGTCGTTGATGGAAGCTTCGACCGAGTTCTATTGCGCCCAGCTTCGAGAGCATCCAGACGCCAGCATCGCTCGAGCCGAGCTTGCCAAGCGCGGCATTTCGGATGAGTCGATTCGAAAGTTTCGATTGGGGTACGCCCCGCACGGCTGGGACTCGTTGGTGCGTTTTCTCGAGCGCACCGGCTCGTCGCCCGCAGATGCCGAAGCGGTCGGGCTCATCGTGTCGCGCCGCTCCGGCCGTGGGCACTACGATCGTTTCCGCCATCGCTTGATGTTCCCGATTGCCGATGTGCACGGGAAAATCGTCGCGTTTAGCGGCAGGGCGCTCGAGCCGGCACCATCCATGGAAGCGCAGAAGGAACCTCCTGCGAAGTATCTCAACAGCCCCGAGAATCCGCTCTACCACAAAGGCGAAGTGCTCTACGGTCTGCACGAAGGGCGGGTCGAGATTCGCCGTGAAGAATCGACGATCCTTTGCGAAGGGAACTTCGACTTGGTGGCCCTTCATCAAGCGGGCTTTGCCAATGCGGTGGCGCCGATGGGCACAGCCTTTACGGAGGCGCATGCCAAGCTGATCAAGCGCTTTGCGCCGAAGGTCTTCTTGCTGTTCGATGGCGATCAGGCCGGACGCAAAGCGGTGCGCGAAGCGTACGGGACTTCGAACAAGGCTGCCCTGTCTGTACACGTGGTGACGCTGCCCCAAGGTGCGGACCCGGACAGCTTCTTGCGTGAGCAAGGCGTAGATGCGTTGCGGGCACGCGTGACGAACGCGCCGACGATCATCGAGTATCTGATCGACGACGCGTTGGCGCGCGCCGAGCCAAACCCGCACGCCAAGGCAGAAGCGATCGCAAAGCTTGGTCCGATTCTTGCTAGTGTGGAGAGCCCGATCGAGCGTGGCCTGTATGTCGAACGCGTCGCGCGGAAGTTTGGGATCACCGATCTCGCGTTGGTTCGTCGTGAGCTGCGTCGAGGTTTGGGGCGCGGCAACGAACCTCGCCCCAAACCTCGTGACGCGGTGCGGCAGGACATTGCACTCGTAGTGTCAGAGTTACAGTCAAGGTTAATCTCGTTACTGATCGATCAGCCGACACTCATCCAGAACGAAGAAGCGCAGAAGTTATCGAGGCTTTTGACGAACAAAGATCTTCGCGCCATCTTTGATTCTATCTTCCGGATGGTGGACAGACAGGGATCGCTCGAAGTCATGGCCCTACTCGAAGAGCTTGAGGACAACCAGCTCCGGCCGTGGTTAGAGGAACAACTCGCTGTGCAGCGCCACAGTTTGGAAGAAGCGCGTCAAATTTTTTGCGACGGCCTTCCGATTCTAGAACAACAAAATATCGAACGTGAGCTCCCCGGTTTGCAGCAGCGCATCGTCGAAGCGCGTCGCGTGGGCGACGACGCACTTGCTGCAGGGTTGACTCAAGAGTTTGTAGAGCTTTCGCGGAGCGCACACAAACTCAAACAGGCAAACGCGAAGCAGAGGTGACAATGGCGAGCAAGGGCTCAGCACGCGATCAAGCGTCGAAGAAATCCAAGTTCCACTCTGAACCAGCCTCTCGCGTGGTCCCGAAGATAAAGGGTCGCGAACGCAAAGAGGTGCAGTTGCTTCTCGAGCGTGGCCGAATGCAGGGGCACCTCACGTACGATGAGCTCAATGAAGCGCTTCCTCCCGACATGGTGACCTCGGACCAGATCGACGACCTGATGGTGTGGCTGAAAAGCGAAGACATCGACGTGGTCGATGGTGCGCCCGAAGGACAGAGTCGCACCGGTCAGACACCCGTTGCCGCTACCCGCAGTACTTCGCGTCGCCTATCCACGATTCCGCCTCCCGCTGACGACAGCTATGCACAGAAGTCGAACGACCCCGTCCGGATGTACCTCCGGAAAATGGGCGCGGTCTCCCTCCTGACACGCGAGGGCGAAGTCGAGATCGCCAAGCGTATCGAGGACGGCGAAGACAAGATTTTCGATGTGATTCTCAACTCCCGCGTGGGTGTCTCGGAGATCCTCGAGATCGGCGAGAACCTTCGAAAGGCTAAGCTTCGCATCAAAGACGTGGTTCGCGACCTCGACAAAGAAGAGGATTTGGACTTCGAGGCGGCCAAGGCCCGCGCCCTCAAGCTATTCGACAAGGTCAAGCGCATCGAGTCGTCGATGACCAAGATGCAGAGCGAGCTCGACGGCAAGCGTTGCGTCTCTGACCGGAGCAAGAAGCAATACGCCGCGCAGATCAACAAGCACCTCGATGAGCGGGTGGCGTTGCTTCGTGAGCTGAACCTCACCAAGAAGCAGGTCGACCGCGTCGTCGCTCGCATCAAGAGCTACATCCGCCGCGTCGAGCGTGCGCAGCGCGAGATGGGCGAAGCCGAGCAGCGCGTCGGCGGTCTCAAGTTCAAGGATATGAAGCGCGTCGTCCACGACATGCAAGAAAGCAAGGCGATCGAGAAGCGCGTTCAGCGTAGGTACGGCTCCGAGGAACAGATCCTCCTTTCCGAAGAAAACATCCGCGAAGCGCAAAAAGCGATCGTAGAGGTCGAAGAGGACACGGGCCAGGCGGTCGACCACCTGCAAGAGACCTACCGAGCGCTTGCCGAAGGTGAACGTCAGACCGAACGCGCCAAGGCGGAGCTAGTCGAAGCCAACCTTCGTCTCGTGGTCTCGATCGCCAAGAAGTACACCAATCGCGGCCTTCAGTTCCTAGACCTCATTCAGGAAGGCAACATCGGTTTGATGAAGGCCGTCGACAAGTTCGAGTACCGCCGGGGCTACAAGTTCTCGACCTACGCGACCTGGTGGATCCGCCAAGCCATCACCCGCGCGATCGCCGATCAGGCGCGGACGATCCGAATTCCGGTCCACATGATCGAGACGATCAACAAGCTCATCCGGACCTCACGATACTTGGTGCAGGAGCTTGGCCGCGAGCCGGACCCCGAAGAGATCGCCGAGCGGATGGAGATGCCACTCGAGAAGGTGCGCAAGGTTCTGAAGATCGCGAAGGAGCCGATCAGCCTCGAGACCCCGATCGGTGAGGAGGAAGACAGCCACCTCGGTGACTTCATCGAGGACAAGAACGCAGTCTCCCCCGTTGAGGCTGTCATCGGCGGGAACCTCGAAGACCAGACCCGCCGTGTCCTCAAGACCCTGACCCCCAGAGAAGAGACAGTCCTCCGCATGCGCTTCGGCATCGGTGAAAAGAGCGCCCACACCCTCGAGGAAGTAGGCCAAGACTTCGCGGTCACCCGAGCACGGATCCGCCAAATCGAAGCCAAAGCCCGCCGGAAGCTTCGCCACCCGAGCCGCTCCAAGCAGTTGCGGTCCTTCGTGGACGGCTAGACCTCCGGATGATCATTCGCGTTCATTTCGCAATCACGCTAGAACGTGCCCCACGGGCCCATAGCTCAATTGGTTAGAGCCCCCGGCTCATAACCGGGTTGTTCCTGGTTCGAGTCCAGGTGGGCCTACCACGCAGGCACACACACTCCTAGCGCCGGCGCTGAACGCTGTCGCCGACGCTGTCTCTCACGCTGACGCTGACTTGCGCGCTTGGGGCAGGCACGCTACAGCCCCGCCAGCTTCGGGATAGATGGGAGGCGGTCCTTGCGCGAAGAGCTCGTAGCCCTGGCCAAACTTGCAGAGATGGACAACTCGGCTCGAGATAACGAGAGCGAGCTGAAACAAATCCCCGAACACCTCGAAGAGCTCCGCACCGGAGTACAGACGCTGGAGACCATGCTTGCCCAAGAGCGCGAGCAACTCACCGCCGCGGAGCAACTCAAGACCGAGCAGAGCAGTGAATTGAAGGACCGCGCCGAGGGCCTTCAGCGCGCGCGCAAGAAAGCCGCGCAGGCAGCCAGCATCCGAGAGGCGGACGCCGGAGAGCGCGAAATCGAGGCCAACCGCCGCATTATCAAAGAGCGCGAGGACGAGCTCGGGCGCATCGGTCAGGCGATTGAGGCGAAGGAGGCATCGCTTGCAGAGCGCGAGAAGGATTTCGAAGAAGCCAAGAGCGTGCTGCAGTCCGAGGAGCAGTCCTCGAAGACACGCATCACCAAGCTCGAAGAAGAGCGGGGCAAGCTGCTGAACGGGCGCGACGAATTGATCGCCAGGCTTCCGGAGACGGTCGTCAAACGATACGAACGACTCCGCACCGGCATTCGGAACGCGGTCATCATCATCAACGACGGCACCTGCACCGCCTGCCGTATGGCGCTCCCCCCACAGCTCACCATCGAGCTTCAGCGGGCGGACGAGCTCCACCAGTGTCCCCACTGCCGCCGTATCCTCATTCACAAGAACGTCATCGAAGACTGAGCGCTGTGGACAAGGCCATCCTCACCTGTGCGGTCAACGGAGTCCTCACCAATCCGAAACAGCACCCTGTCCCGGTCACGCCGGAAGAAATGGGAGCCTCGGCGCGCGACGCCTACAACGCTGGCGCCTCGATCTTCCACATTCACTTCCGATGCCAGGAGCCCAACATGGGGCACCTGCCTTCGTGGGATCCCGAGGTTGCGTTGGCGGCGAGCGACGCGATTCGCGAAGCGTGTCCAGGTGCCATCATCAATCAAACCACAGGCGTGATCGATGACGACGTGTCGGGTCCGGTCGGGTGTCTTCGTCGAATCAAGCCCGAGATCGCAGCCTGCAACGCGGGAAGCCTGAACTACTTGAAGCTCAAGAAGGACGGGAGCTGGGCCTGGCCCCCAATGCTATTCCCCAACACCGTCGAGAAAGTCCAAAAGATGATCGACGCGATGGACGAGGTCGGCGCGATTCCAGAGATGGAGTGCTTCGACGTCGGCATCGCACGCTCGGTCGACCTCTACGTCCGGAACGGGATGACGGACAACCCCCACTACAACTTCGTGATGGGAGTCGCATCAGGCATGCCCGCCGACATCGATCTCCTGAAGGTGCTCCTCCGCTACAAGCGCAAGAGCGCTCACTGGCAAGCGACGTTGATCGGCCGCGAGGAGATCTGGCCGGTCCACCAAAAAGCCGCCGACCTCGGGGGCATGCTCCGCACGGGCGTCGAAGACACCTTCTACCTGCCCAACGGCGAAAAGACGACCGGCAACGGTCCGTTGATCGAAGCGCTAGCAAAGTGCGCCGAGAACGCCGGCCGTTCCGTGGCATCACCGCAGGAAGCCCGCGAAATGCTAGGCATCAACTAGGGCCAGCGTCAGACGATACTTAGCCAGCGGTCGTCGGCGACGTTTATGCCTTTGACCGCTTCGAAGTAGGCGTTTTGGACCTTTTCGGTGACAGGGCCGCGGCTGCCGGCGCCGATGGCGCGGTTGTCTAGCTCGCGGACGGGGGTGACCTCGGCCGCGGTGCCGACCATGAACATCTCGTTGGCGATGTAGAGCTCGTCTCGCGAGATGAGGCGTTCTTCGACCTGGAGGCCCATATTACGCATCAGAGTGATGACCGTGTCTCGCGTGATGCCGACCAGGAGCGAGCCGCCCTGTGTCGGGGTGCTCACCTTGCCGTCCCGGACGATGAAGATGTTCTCGCCGGACGCCTCCGAAACATAACCCTGCGGGTCGAGCATGATCGCTTCATCGTACCCGTCCGCGACGACTTCGCGTTTGGCGAGGATCGAGTTGACGTAGTGGCCGGTGATCTTGGCCTTGGCCATCAGTGAGTAGATCCCTACGCGCTTGAACGAGCTGACCTTTGCGCGGATGCCCTTGGTCAGCCCCTCGTCACCGAGGTACGCACCCCAACGCCAAGCGATAATCGCCAAGCGGGTGGGGTTCTCGGAGCCGAGGCCCATCGCACCGTCACCCATGAAGGCGATCGGCCGGATGTAACACTCGTCGAGCCCGTTGGCGCGGACCGTCTCGAGGCACGCCTCGGTAACCTCCTGCGCCGTGTACGGCATCGGGAGCGTGCAGATGTGCGCAGACTCGAACAAACGGCGGATGTGGTCCTCCAAACGAAAGATCGCGCTTCGGCCGTCGGCCAGCTTGTAACAACGGATGCCCTCGAACACACCCATCCCGTAGTGAAGCGTGTGCGTCAATACGTGGACATTCGCCTGCTCCCACGGAATGAGCTTCCCGTCGAACCAGATCTTGTCCACTTTATCCACCATTGCTACCCCTGACGCGCCCCATCGGCTGGGCGTCGCGCGTATGTAGCATATTTCCACAATTACGCTGAGTTGACGGGGTTGGGGGCATGGAGTAAACCTCGCCCGCTTCAGGGGCCCGGATAGCGGCATGCATCCGGGCTCTGCGCGCTTCGGTGGTGACCTTGCTGTACTCGTTGTTCCATATTCTGCTTCAGCCCGACGTGAGTGGCGGCCCGGACGCGCCTCCTGCTGGCGACGGTGGTGGGTCGTCGCCGATACCGGGTTGCGGTGGCGGGCCGATGGACCTCGGCCTCATTCTCTTGATGTTCGCGGTTCTCTATTTCTTGATGATCCGCCCGCAACAAAAGCGCGCCAAGGAGCACGAAAACGTGGTGAGCGCGCTCAAGAAAGGCGACATCGTGCGCACCAACGGGGGAATCCGCGGCGAGGTCACGGCTCTCGACGAGCGCGACGTCACGATCGAAATCGCTGACCGCATGCGCATCAAGGTGTTGAAGAGTCACATCGCAGGGTTGG